>JAUHYJ010000354.1 GCA_030425785.1 Acidimicrobiia bacterium
CAGCCAGAAGCGGCTCGGGCCCGAACTGACGATCCACATCGGCGCCGCGATCGCCGGTGCGCTCGACGCCGCCCACCAGGGCGGATTCGTGCACCGCGACGTCAAGCCCGGCAACATCCTGGTCACCTCCGACGGTCGCGTGCTGCTCACCGACTTCGGCATCGCGAAGGGCCTCCAGCCCGGCGACGAGGACCTCACGAGCGACAACGTCATGATGGGGACGGCCAAGTACCTCTCCCCCGAGCAGGTCCGCGGGCGCCGGCTCGACGGGCGCGCCGACCTGTACTCGCTCGCCCTGGTGCTGTACGAATGCCTCGCCGGCCGGGTGCCGTTCCTCGGCGAGACCGACGCCGACACGGCGCTCGCACGCCTCCAGCGCGACCCCACCGACCTCGGGCACCTGCGGCCGACCCTGCCGATCGGCCTCGTCAACCTGATCCACAAGACACTCGCCCGCAACCCGGCGCACCGGCCCCAGACCGGCGCCGACCTCCGGGCCGCCCTGCTCGCGGTCGACACGACACCGCCGCACATCGACGGCACGCCCGCCGAGCCCCCGGCGCGCATCGCCAACCCCCCGACTCGAGCCCTCGGTGCGGGTCCCGGGGTGCCGGGCGACCCGCACATCAGCGGTGCGATCCCCGTCACCGCGCGCGCTCCCGACGCGCAGCTGCGGCGCTCGACCGACGACACGCCGGTGTCGCGCCGCGACACCACCCCGCCGGGGCCGACGCCGATCGGGACGCCGGCGCGCAGCGACGAGCAGCGGTGGACCCCGTCGCTGGTGGTCGTCGTCGCCCTCCTCGTCGTCGCCCTGGTCGTCGCGGCCGTCCTGTTCATCGGGGTCAATCGGGGTGACGAGCCGACCGACCTCGCCTTCACGACGGTCGTGCCCGGTGAGGCGAACCCCGACGCGCCCGGCGACAGCGCAGCGGCCGCTGCCGACACGCCGCCCGCGGACGACGGTGGCACCGACGACGGCGGTGCCGACGTCCCCCGCGAACGGGTCGACATCGTCGAGGTGCAGGCCTGGGATCCGGACGGCACGAACGGCAGTGAGAACGACGCCCAGGCCGGGCTCGCCCTGGCCGACGGCAGCGCGTCGACCTCGTGGTCGACGGAGTGCTACAGCGACAAGTACCTCGGCGGCAAGCGCGGCGTGGGCCTCGTGCTCACGCTGTCGGCGCCGTCGGCCGGCACCGTGTCGGTCGACGCCCTCAACGGCCCGTACCAGCTCGACGTGTACGCCACCGATGCCGAGACGGCCCCCGCCGATCTCGCCGGCTGGCAGCAGATCGGTGACACCAGCTTCGCCGACGACCCCGAGACGGTGACCGTCGAGGTCGACATCGCCGCGACCCACCTCCTCGTGTGGCTGAAGGAGCTCGGGCCCGACGACGCCTGCAGCAACGCCAACCCCTTCCGGGGTCGGCTCGGTGAGATCACCTACCTCCCGTGACGAGGTCGCCGTGCCGCTGACCGACCGGTCCGACGACGAGCTCGTCGCGGCCGCCCGCCACGGCGATGCGAGCGCGATGGACCAGCTCCTGCGCCGCCACTACGACCGCGTCCACGCCGTGTGCCGACGCATCGCCGACAGCAGTCGGGACGCCGACGACGCGGCCCAGGAGGCCATGATCAAGATCGTCCGCAACCTCGACACGTTCGACGGTCGGTCGTCGTTCGGCACCTGGGCCTACCGGATCGCCACCAACACGTCGCTCGACGAGCTGCGCAAGCGCAAGCGCCGACCGCAACTGTCGATCGTCGCCGACGACGAGGACGGTGTGACGCAGGAGCCGGCCGACGAGATGTCGCACCGGCTGGTCGATGCCGTCGCCGACCGGATGGCGATCGACGACGCGCTCGACGAGCTGTCCGACGACTTCCGGGCGCCGGTCGTGCTCCGCGACGTCGCGGGCCTCGACTACGCCGAGATCGCGGACGAACTCGGCGTGCCCGTCGGTACGGTCAAGTCACGCATCGCGCGTGGCCGTCGCGCCCTCGTCGAACGTCTCGGGAACCGGAACGACCTCTCCGAACGTCCAACCAGCAACCCCCCGGATCCGACGACGGATCCATCGACAGCACCACCCAACGAATCACCCAACGATCCATGAACGCGGAGCACGAGTTCCTGGCGAGCGCGTACCTCGACGGCGATCTGACCGACGAGGAGCGACGCATCGCAGAAGCCGACCCGGCCGTGATGGCCGAGGTCGACGATCTCCGCGCGCTGCGCACCGACCTCGCGGCGACGCCACCGCCGTCCGACACCGCCCGCGAGTCGGCGATCGCAGCGGCGATGTCCGAGTTCGGCCAGCTGTACGGCAGCGCCGCCGGCGACACCACGGACGCGACACGGCCGGCCACCCCAGAGCAGGTCGTGCCGTTCCGGCCCCGCCCGGCGATCGGGCGCTGGTTGTCGGTCGCGGCCGCGGTCCTGGTCGTCGGCCTGCTCGGTGTCGTGGTGGCCTCGGGCTTGCGCAGCGGCGGCGACGACGACGACTCGTCGGCTGCGGACGAACCGATCGAACAAGCGACGTTCGAGGCGGCTGCCGAGGAACCCGCCGCCGACGACGGCGACCGGATGACCGAGGACGCCACGGCCGTGGCCGGCGAGGCCGACGATGCCGAGGCAGAGCTCGCGAGCGACATGGCTGCCGACGAACCGGCCGACGAACCCGCCGAGGAACCGGCCGAGGACGTGTTCGTCGAGGAACCCGCCGCCGACGAACCCGCCGACAGCGGCGACGACATGGCCGACGAACCCGCCGACGACGCTGACGACATGACCGCCGAGGACGAGGAGCCCACCGCGGCGCCGGCCGATCCGGCCGACATCTTGGACGCCGGGGTGCCGATCACGACCCAGGAAGAGCTCGCGGCGGTGGGTCGGCTGCTGCTCGAGCGCCAGGCCGAGGGCGCGCTCACCACGCCGGAGGAGTCGTGCCCGTTCCCGAACATGCTCGCACGAGCCGACGTCGTCGACTCGCTGACGGGCGAACAGTGGCCGGTCGTGATCGACGTCGACGGTGACAACAACCTGGTCCTCGCGATCGACGTCGACAGCTGCGAGGTCCGACTCGACGCCGCGCTCACCGAGACTCCCTGACCCAGAACCGCAGTGACGCCTGGCGTCGGATCGTGGCGCGGCGGCTACAGTGCGGCCCATGCCGGGCAACCCGCTGACCGATCCGAACTGGGCCACCGAGGTCTCCGACCAGATCATCACGTTCGTCGGCAACGTCCGCGACAAGACGGCGAACAACGCCGCCAAGGTCGTGCGCGGGGTGGTGTTCGCGATGCTCGCGCTGTTCCTGGCGATCGCCCTCGTCGTGCTGCTGCTGGTCATGCTGACCCGCCTGATGCAGTCGATCCTCGACATCTGGTTCGCCTGGGACAAGGCGGTCTACCTGAGCTACTTCATCGTCGGCGGACTATTCACGATGGTCGGGGCGTTGCTCATCTCGAAGCGCACCAGCGCCGACTGAACGCACCGCAACCGCATCCCGCAGGAGTCCGTCATGTCCGACGTCCGCAACGTCATCATCATCGGGTCCGGTCCTGCCGGCCTGACCGCCGCGATCTACACGGCTCGTGCCAACCTCGAGCCCCTCGTCATCGAGGGTGAGCCGTCGTCGACCTCGGATCAGCCCGGCGGCCAGCTCATGCTCACGACCGAGGTCGAGAACTACCCCGGATTCCCCGAGGGCATCATGGGCCCCGAGCTCATGATGAACTTCCGAGCCCAGGCCGAGCGCTTCGGCGCCGAGTTCCTCACCGAGAAGGTGACCCGGGTCGATCTGACGGAGCGGCCGTTCAAGGTGTGGGTCCGCGACACGCTCCACCTGGCCGAGTCGGTCATCGTCTCGACCGGCGCCCGCTCGCTCATGCTCGGCCTCGAGGCCGAGAGCCGGTTGCTCGGGCACGGCTTGTCGACCTGTGCGACCTGCGACGGCTTCTTCTTCCGGGGCCAGAACATCGTCGTCGTGGGCGGCGGCGACTCCGCGATCGAGGAGGCCACGTTCCTCACGAAGTTCGCCGACAAGGTCACCATCATCCATCGCCGCGACGAGCTCCGGGCGAGCAAGATCATGCAGGACCGCGCCTTCGCGAATCCGAAGATCGAGTTCCTCTGGAACCACACGGTCACCGACATCCACGGTGATGCGTCGGTCACGGGCGTCCAGGTCACGAACACCGTCGACGGCACGGTCAGCGATCTCGACGTGACCGGCGTGTTCGTCGCCATCGGCCACCGGCCGAACACCGACCTGTTCGCCGGTCAACTCGAGCTCGAGGACAACGGGTACCTGACGACGATGCCCGATTCGAGCTACACCAACATCCCCGGCGTGTTCGCGTGCGGCGACGTGCAGGACCACACCTACCGACAAGCGATCACCGCCGCAGGGTCCGGCTGCATGGCGGCCATCGACGCCGAACGCTGGCTCGAAGCCCTCCACGACGCCTGATCGACCGCGCCGGACCGCAGCCCGCCTGCGCCTTGGCCCCGACGCGCGCTCCCCGCGCGAGCACGATGACCGACCGCGGTCGATCGCCGGTCCGCGAGGGCCCGACGGAATGGATGGACGGCTCGGTCGGTTGACCGTCGATACACTTC
>JAUHYJ010000355.1 GCA_030425785.1 Acidimicrobiia bacterium
CGCCGACTCGTTGTCCGCGTCGACCACCGTGTAGTCGACGACCATCCGCCCGATGAAGTCCTCCGGCGGCTCGAACGTCACCGTCCGCCGGCCGACCGTGATGCGACCCGGCCCCGGACGCAGCGTTGCGCCGGCGAGCACGAGCGCGCTGTTCTCGCCGTCGGGATCGGTGTCGTTGGCGAGGACGTCGACCACCGTCGGCAGCCCCGGACCGAAGATCGTGCGCGCATCGTCGACCGTGATCGGTGGCTGCGGATCGGGTTCCCGGATGCGGATCAGGATCTGCCCCGACGACACCCCGCCGAGCGCATCGCCGACCTGGTACGAGATCGCCACGACGTCGGGGCTCGACGGTGCGTCGTACCTGATGCGGTCGCCCTCGCGCACCGCTCGCCCGACCACCGGTGTCGTCGACGACAGCAGGCGGAGTTCGGAGTCGGGTCCGTCGGGATCGCGATCGTTCTCCAGCACGGGGATCTCGGTCGAGCTGCCGACGTCCACGATGAGGTCCTCGTTGACGACGATCGGCGGCTGGTTCGAGACCTCGGGCTCGAGCACCGAGATGACGATCGTCGCCGCCGCCCGGAGCAGCTGACTGTTCGTGACCTCGTAGTTGCACCGGAACACCCCGGCCTCTCCCGCGGGTGGGACGAACGTCACGCGCGCGTCGGCGGTGACGCGGGCGACGCCACCGCCGGCGCAGCCTGGCGACCCGACGAGCGTCGGGCGTTCACCGGACGGGTCGCCGTCGTTGCGGAGCACGTCGAGGGTGACGGGGACGTCGACGACCGTCGTCGCGGCGTCGTCCTGGGCGAAGGGCGGTGCGGCGATCGGCTCGGGGAGCACGCGGATCGTGACCTCGCCCTCGGCGGTGTGGTTGTTGCCGTCGCTGATGGTGTAGGTGAACCGGTCGACACCCGAGTCGTCGTCGGAACCGAGTGATGGCGGCGAGTAGCTGATGCGGTCGCCCTGGACCCGGACCGACGCGCCGCTGTCGATGTCGACATCGACGATGGCGAGCGGGTCGCCGTCGGGGTCGGAGTCGTTGAGCAGCACATCGATCAGCTGGGTCGATCCGACCACCGCCGTGGCGGTGTCGGCGTTGGCCACGGGGGCACGGTTCGGTTCCAGGTCGCCGACGACACCGACGAGCACCGATCCCTGCACCTCGTGCCCGTTGCCGTCGTCGATCACGTAGGTGAACGGGAGGAGTTCGTCGGAGCCGGCGAGAACGGTCAGCGCCAGTTCGTTGCCGTCGACGCGAGCCCGCAACCCGTCGGGCAGCGCGGCCGGCAGTGACAAGGTGAGCGAATCGCCGTCAGGGTCGCGATCGTTCGCGAGCACCGGCACGTTGCGTTCGATGCCGCGTCGCATCCGCACGCTGTCGGGCTGCGCGATCGGCGGCCGGTTCTCGTCGGACGGCTGCGCGATCTCGACCTGGACCGGCACCGGCTCGCCGACGGCGCCAAGGGCGTCGACCGGCCGATAGGTGAACGTCACCGTGCCGGACGCGCCGTCCTCGGGCTGGAAGCGCAACCCCGGCAGGCCGTTGGGCGTGCGCACCTCGCTCACGGTGCCGACACCGTCGGGCGGGGTGAACGAGTCGATCTGGAGCGAATCGCGCTCGGGGTCGATGTCGTTGAGCAGGACGTCGATCACGACCGGCGCGTCCGGGCCGGTCTCGGCGACGTCGCGGGTGCCCACCGGCGCCCGGTTGGCGGCGTCGGCCGGGAGCAGTTCGACGAGGACGTCGGCGGTTGCCGTGGTGCCGTTGCCGTCCGCGATCGTGTACTCGAACCGGTCCGCGCCCACGTACCCCGACTCGGGCTGGTACGACACGGACGTACCGCTCGTGATCTCGACCGTGCCGTGGTCGGCCTCGCCGACACCGACGAGCACGATCGCCTCACCGTCGGGGTCGTAGTCGTTGGCGGTGACGGCGACGGGCACCGAGACGCCCGTGCGCGCCGTGACCGGATCGTCGACGGCGACCGGCGGGTCGTCGATGCCGTTGTTGTCGGGCTGGCGCTCGCCGTCGTCGACCGGGTCCTCGCCGGCTGCGGCTGCGCTGCCGGGACGGCCGGCATCGAGCACCTCACCGGTCTCGCCGAGCAGCGGCGCCGATTGATCGTTCTTGGAGATGCTGTTGATCCCCCACGGATGCGACGCCCACACGAACGGGCCGTTGACCTGATCGACCCAGATCACGTCGACCGTCGTGGAGATCTCGAGCAGGCTGCCGAGCGGGACGTCGGCCGCCTCGTCGGTCAGGAGTCGGCCCTGGCGCCAGTCGAAGCGTTCGATCGCCGAAGGACCCGCTCGCACCACCACGGCCGCGTCACCACCGATCGCCAGGCGGTCGGCGCCGTCGACGTCGAGCCCGTCGACGGTCGCCGTCTCGACGATGCCGTCCGACCCCACGCACCAGAGGTCGTCGTTCGCAGCCATCCAGCCGCAGCCGTTTCGTGGACCCGGCTCCTGTACGACGATCTCGCTCGATTCGACGTTGGTGGGCACGTCGAGCCACGCCCCACCACCGAACCGGACACGACGCCGACCGACATCGAAGAGCAGGCTCTCGCTGCCGACCAGGGTGAACACGGCGTCCGAGAGCTCGTCGGCGATCACCTGCTCGGTCGTCGAGGTGACACGGCGGAGCTCTCCCCCCGCCAGCGTCCAGATCGCGCCATCGGGCGCGATCTGGGTGTCCGACCGATCGCCCGCAACGTCGAGATCGAACGGCACCGACTCGCCACCCGGTGGGACGACGATCGCGTCAGCGGTCGCCGTGTCGACGGCGACGAGGCCGGGCTGGGCGACACCGACGACGGTCGTCGACTGGGCGAGCACGCCCACCGATTGGGGCGGTCCGAGTCGGAGTTCGGCGGTGTCGACCGATCGGGCGGTCGCGCCGTTCCGGTCGATGACCACCACGCCGGGTGCGCCCTGCGCGACCTCGAGCTCCTGGCCGGGCGTCGCCAACTGGAGCCGAGCGAGCGCCCGACCGGCGAAGCCGTCGGCGAGGACGATCTGCTCGGTGGCTTGGTCGACGAACCAGCGGGTCGCGCGCGGTGCCGTCGCTTCGATGGCGTCCAGGCCGTCCGAGCGCACGACGACGATCACCGCCGCCAATGCCGTCGCGAGAACGGCCACTGCCGCTCCGGCGCGGCGCCACGAGACGCCACCCGCACGCACCCTCAAAGTCTGCCAGCCCTGATCGCGATCCGTCCGTCATGCGCCCAACACACCCCCGATACCACCCGATCAGGGGTCGGCGCTGCAGGGTGGTGCCGACCGCCCAGTGACCGTTCGGCGACCAGCGCCGCGGACCGCAGCGCGGAGGCCGGAGGTGAGCAGCCCTCGCCCACCGGCGTGCATGCGTCGCGACCACGAGCGCCGGGCGAGCCGTGCGGCGGACCGAGCATGCGAGCACGGAGGACGCCGGGCGACCGCGCGAGTACCGAACGAACGCGTGGAGATCAGTCGAGGAACTTCGGTCGCTCGCCGAAGATCGCGACCGCTTGACGCAATGGCACGAGGTCGCGTCGCTGCCGCCGCTCGGCAGCGGCCTCGGCCTGGGCGGCGGCGGACCGGGCCGAGTCGAGCTCGGCGCGAAGGCGCTCGTTCTCGGCCTCGAGTTCCATGACACGCCGGATGCCCTCGAGGTTCATCCCCTCGGCAGCGAGGTCGGCGATGCGCTGCAACCGTTCGATGTCGGCGTCGCTGTAGCGACGGTTCCCGCCCTCGGTCCGGGCGGGGTTGACCAGGCCGCGGCGCTCGTAGATCCGCAACGTCTGGGGATGCATCCCGGCGAGCTCGGCCGCCACCGAGATGACATAGACGGCCTGGGTTCGACTGCGAGTGCTCATGTCGTCCTTCCGTTCGCCACCTTCAGCGTCGTGGGTCCACCGTAGTCGCCGCGGCGAGCTGCTCGATCGCCGCGCGCTCGTCGTCGCTCAACGTCGTCGGTACGACGACGTCGACGGTGACGATGAGATCGCCCGTCGTCGTACCCGAACGGCGTGACGTGGTGGTGATGCCCTTGCCGCGGACGCGATGCCGCGAACCGCTCTGGGTGCCGGGCTTCAGGCGCAGCGTGACGGGCACCCCGTCGAGCGTCGGCACCTCGATCTCGCTACCCAGGGCGGCCTCGGCGAAGGTGATCGGGACGTGCACGGTGAGGTTGTCGCCCGACCGGCCGAAGCGGGGATCGGGGCGGACGTGGATGTCGACCAGCAGGTCGCCGGCCGGGCCACCGTTGCGTCCGGGCGCCCCACGGCCCTTCAGGCGGATGGTCTTGCCGTCGGCGACGCCGGCCGGGATGCGCACCTTGACCTCGCGCGGCCGCCGTTCGATGCCGGACCCCGAACAGGTGGGGCACGGGTCGTCGATGGTCGAGCCGCGGCCTTGACACGCACGACACGGTGACGAGAACGAGAACAGCCCCTGGTTGTCGTCGACGACACCGCGGCCGCCGCAAACCCCGCACACCGAGGGGTGCGTGCCCGGTCGTGCCCCCGAACCATCGCACGTCGAGCACTGGGCGTCGCTCGTGAGATAGAGCGTCGTGGTGATGCCGCGAGCGGCATCGGCGAAGTCGAGGGTCAACTCGGCCTGCAGG
>JAUHYJ010000356.1 GCA_030425785.1 Acidimicrobiia bacterium
GTCGAGCCGCTCGGCGAGACGCAACCATGTCGCCGCGAACGCATCGTCGCGGATCTCGGCGTCGAACGTCATCATGTTGACGGCCTTCCACACCACCCGTTCGAGACGTTCGACCAGCGCTCGCCACGCCGCGTCGCTCCCGTCGAGGGCTGCTGCGACCAGCTGAGCCAGGTCGTCTCCTGGCGAGAACCGCTGGTCAGTGGCCATGTCGGGCACTCTAGGTGCCCGACCGCTGCGGGGGGAGGTGGGAACCTCATGTCCGCACAGATGCCGTGCGCGGCGCCCTGATACGAACAATTCGGGGATCGCCCGCCGATTCGCCCGAATCGGCGGGCGGACGAGCGCATTCGCCTCGGCGAGAACGCGTGCATCCGGCCGCACCGGTGGCGCCGTAGTACGGGCGGAACACCTCCCGTCACACCGCACCCCTCCCATGATCGAACCACTCACGACCGGCCCGGACCCGACATGAGCACTGTGGCGACCCTCGGACAGCTCCGGCCGCCTCGCGTCCAGCGACGTTACGATCGAGGTGTGACCTCGACTCCTCGAGCTCCCGGAGCCGACGCGCTCGACGTCGCGTTCGCCGCCGGTCGCGCCGACCTCCGTGCCGTGTACGACGCGCACGCATCGCTCGTCTACGGCATGTGCCGCAAAGCCCTCGGCGGCACCGCCGCCGACGACGTCACCCAGGAGGTCTTCGTCAGCGCCTGGCGAGCACGCGACCGCTTCGACCCGGCCCGCGGCAACCTCTCACAGTGGCTGGCCGGCATCACCAAGCGCCGCATCATCGACCACCTCCGCTCGGAGGGTCGCCACGCCAATCGGCGTGCCGACGAGGAGTCGATCGACCGCGGCGCGGTCCGCGGCGGCGACGAGTCGATCGGCTCGACCGACGCCGTGGTCGAGCGTCTCGCCGACCGGGCGCTCGCCGCCCAGGCGCTCGCCCAGCTCGCCGAACGACCCCGCCAGGTCGTCGAACTCGCCTACATCCACGACCTGACCCACCAACAGATCGCCGAGCAGACCGGCCTCCCCCTCGGCACGATCAAGAGCGACATCCGGCGAGGCCTGCAGCGAATCCGCGAACACCTGGAGCCGAACGATGGCTGACGAATCGACGTTCGAACCTGATTTCACCGATATCGAAGCGCTGCTGCGCGAGCTCGATCCCGCCGATCTCGACCCGGTCGCCCCGCCGGCACACGTCTGGGCCGGCATCGGTGCCGAACTGGGCGACGAGCTCGAACGCAGCGATCGCGAGCCCGTGGGCGCGTCGGTCGTCCCCCTGCGGGCGCGTCGGTCGCTCATGGTGCCGCTGCTGGCGGCTGCCGCGGCCGTGGTGGTCGTGGTGGCCGGCGTCGCGGTCGTCCGTTCGGGCGACGACACCACGACGCTGGCCTCGGTCGACCTCGCCTACGACGACGCGACGTTCGACCCGGCCGGCGCCACGTCGTCGGCGACGGCGTTGCTCGTCGAGCACGACGGTACCGAGCTCATCGAATTGGACGACGCGGTCCTGCCGTTCGATCTCGACGAGGACGCCGATCTCGAGTTGTGGCTCATCCAGGTGGACGACACCGGCATCGTCGACCTCGTGTCACTCGGCGACATCGACCCCGAGGGCGACCGCTCGTTCGCCGTGCCGGCGGGATACGACCCGGCCGTGTATTCGGTGGTCGACATCTCGATCGAACCCCGGGACGGCGACGCCAGCCATTCCGGTCGGTCGATCCTGCGCGGCGGCCTCGCCGACGCCTGATCGGCCCAGGCCCGAGCGTCCCACGTCGGCGATCAGCCGGCGGCGAGATCGGCGATCTTCCGCATCGAGTTGACGTTCCGCGCGGTCGCGGTGACGTCCCACGCACGCTCGAACACCTCGATCGTGAGCTTCGAACGGCCCGAGCCGTCGGGGTACGTCACGTACACCTCGCGCCCGTCGAGCACCCAGGTGTCGGGCTCGAACACCGTCGTGTCGACGGCACCGACCACCGCCGGGTCGGGAGCGCGATCGAGCAGCTGGACGTGCAGGAATTTCGGTTCGATCCCCGTGTCGAGGGACGGATGCGACGCGGCGATGCGAGCGATGTCGTCGGCCGGGCGGACGACCACCGGCACGTCGAGCGCATGGCGCTCGCGCAGGGCGCCCACCAGGGCGGCCGAGAGCTCCGCCTCGGCGCCCTCGGCGGCGAAGACGAGGTTCCCGCTCTGGATGTAGGTCGAGACGTCGGTCCAGCCGAGCGACTCGGCGATCGCTCGCAGGTCGGCCATCGCCAGACGGTTGCCGCCGCCGACGTTGATGCCTCGCAGGAGCGCCACCCACCGCCTCATCGCAAGGCGAGCCCCAGCACGGCCTCGAGCTCGCCGAGCGCCTGATCGGCACCGAGCACCTTGATCGTCGTCATGCCCATGGCCCGGGCGGGCTTCAGGTTGATGCCCAGATCGTCGAGGAACACCACCTCGTCGGCGACCACGCCGGCGAGTTCGCACGCCTGGGTGTAGAACGCCGGCTCCGGCTTGCGGCAGCCCACCTTGCTCGACTCGACCACGTGATGGAAGCGATCCATGACCTCGGCCACGTCGGGACGTGGGTCGCCGGCGACGTTGTTCGTCAAGCAGGCGGTGACGTACCCCGCGTCGATCACCCGGTCGAGGGCCACGACCATCTCGGGCCGCACCGCCCCGCCGAGCAGGGCGAGCACGTCGGCGCCCGGGACCCGATGGCCGAGCCGCTCGGACTCGTCGGCGAACGCGACGTCGAAACCGTCCGGTGACAACTCGCGTCGCTCGATGCGCGCCCAGGCGTTCGTGTCAGGATCGACGGCGTTGACCGACCGGATGAAGTCGGTCGGCAGGCCGTGGTCGGCCTCGTACTCGTTGAACGCTTCGAACGGGCTCGTCAGGATGACGCCCCCGAAGTCCCAGAACACCGCACGGATCTCAGCCACGGGGAGCACCGTAGCGTCGCGCCGGCGACCGGCCGCCGGTCGTCCGGAGCGTCACCGGGCGCGACGGGCAGCGATCTCGGCGAGCTGCGCGTAGGTGATCTCCCCCATGAAGAGGCTGCGCAGGGCGCGGCCGAACGGGCGTCGCGGCCATCGTTCGTCGTCCACGAGGTGGACCTCGCTGGTGACCGTGCCGTCGCCGGCGAACTCGTAGGTGCGATAGCCGGGAGGCAGCCAGGTGTTCGCGTCGAGATCGAAG
This sequence comes from Acidimicrobiia bacterium, assembly GCA_030425785.1. Taxonomy (GTDB): domain Bacteria; phylum Actinomycetota; class Acidimicrobiia; order Acidimicrobiales; family Ilumatobacteraceae; genus Ilumatobacter. The sequence continues at coordinate 3,205 of JAUHYJ010000356.1, forward strand.
TTGTTCTTCAGCGAGGGGGCGACGAACACCGGCATGTCGGCGAACTCGTACGTCGACGGGACGTGCGTGTGGCCGGCGCCGATGCCGCGCACCCTGGCCGTGCCCGGCGCCAGTTCCGCGACGAGCGCGGTCCACTCGGCGGCGTAGTCGTCGTCCCAGGACAGCGGCACGTCGGGCGCCGGCGGATGGTGCAACCAGACGAAGACGTGCTCGGCCTCGACCGAGGCCAGGGTCTCGCCGAGCCACGCGGCCTCGTCGTCACCGAGCGCGCCGTTCGCGTGCAGACGGTGCCCACCGTCGAGATCGACGCGGCCACCGTCGGGTGCGACGTCCATCTTTCCGGCGTTCGAGTCGACGTAGACGAACGCCCACGAACCGTGCGTCGTGATCCGCGGGACGTCGAGACCGAGGTCGGCGGCGCTCGCCCGCAACGGCGCGTCGAAGTCGTGGTTCCCCGGGCACAGGTACACCGGCGCGGGGAGGCGCCCGAACGCCGACAGGGCCAGCTCGTACTGCTCGGGTCGACCGTGATCGGCGATGTCGCCGGTCACGACGACGAGGTCGGGCTCGTGATGGCGTTCGAGATGATCGAGCACGGCGTCGAATGCTGCTGCGGTGTCGTACGCGTGACCGCCCTCGGGCTCCATGCCGGGCTCGAGGAAGTGGGTGTCCGACAGCTGGGCGACACGGAAGGTCATGGCGCGAGCTTCGCGCGCCGACACCTGCGCCCGCGGAGCGGGCCGACACGACCCCTCAGACGTCGTCAGACGTCGTCGAAGCTGCGCCTGATCGTGCGCAGCGCAGCGAACGCGGCGTCGAGCTCACCGGCATCGACCGGCAGCGCGGCGAACACCTCGTCGTTGAGCAGCACGGTGCAGCGCTCGACGAGATCGCGCCCCGCCGGGGTGAGCTCGACGAGCACGCTGCGGCCGTCGGCCGGGTTGGCGGCGCGAGCGACGAGTCCAGCGTCCTCGAGCCGCTGGACCGCATTGGTCGCGCTGGCCGGGTGGACCTGCAGGCGTTCGCCGATGGTGCCGATCGGCAGTACGCCGTTGCGGCTGAACGCCAGGAGCCGCAGCACCTCGAAGCGCGCGAACGTGAGCGCGTGCGGCCGCAACACACGCTCGATCCGGCCGAGCAGCAGCTGTTGCACCCGCACGAGCGAGGTGACGAACGCCATGCCGTCGGCGGCCTCGGGCCAGCCGGCGGCGACCCAGTTGCGGCGCGCGAGCTCGATCGGATCGGTTCGCACGACGGTCTGATCGGACGCCACGACATCGACAATAGTTGGACATCAAACTAAACTGCCACCATGACCGACGGACGGCCCTCCAACCGCGAGCTCTGGCAGCAGGCGTTCGACGCCGCGCCGATGCGTGACGTCGACCACGAGACGATGTCGGGCATCGCCCTC
>JAUHYJ010000357.1 GCA_030425785.1 Acidimicrobiia bacterium
GAGCTGTTCCGCGGCACCCTCGATCGGCACACGGCGATCCTGTTCGCCGCCGACGACGAGACGTCCGGGCGCGTCGATTTCTCCCGGGCCGACGAGTTCGTCCCGATCGTGCGCCCCGGCAGCACCGCTGTCGACGACCGCGACCGCCTGCCGCCCGGCGCCGCTGCCGCCTTGCTCAACCGCTCCCACCCGGCCAACGATCTCGTCATGTTCGTCGGCGCGGTCGAGCTCGCGACGTTCCGGGCGATCGACGGCCGGCGGCCCGTCCGCGAGCTCGGTCCCGGCGCCGCTGCGTTCGTCGAGCGGCTGTGGCGCCATGATCTCGTGGTGGTCGACGCAACGGAGCAGCGATGACGGTGCCGCCCAACGGTCACGATGTCGTGCGGCTCGACGGCGGCGAGTTCGTCATGGGCTCGGACGACCACTACCCGGAGGAAGCGCCGACCCATCGCGTGCGGGTGTCGCCGTTCGGGCTCGACCGGTACCAGGTCACGAACCGCCAGTACCGCGCCTTCGTCGACGCGACGGGGTACGTCACCGTCGCCGAACGTCCGCTCGACCCGGCCGACTATCCGGGAGCGCCGGCCGAGAACCTCGTCCCGGGTTCGCTGGTGTTCACCCCCACACCCGGCCCGGTCGACCTGCGTCACATCAACCAGTGGTGGAGCTGGACACCCGGCGCCTCCTGGCAGCACCCGCTCGGACCTCGGTCCGGCCTCGACGAGCTCGCCGACCACCCGGTCGTCCACATCGCCCACGAGGACGCGATGGCCTACGCCGCCTGGGTCGGCGCTCGCCTCCCCACCGAGGCCGAGTGGGAGTTCGCCGCCCGCGGTGGGCTGGAGGGGACGGCGTTCACGTGGGGCGACGACGCACGGCCCGGCGGCAGGATCATGGCGAACACGTGGGACGGGCTCGACTTCCCGTGGCGGTCGACCGGCGAGTCGGGCTGGATCCGCACCGCGCCCGTCGGCGCGTTCCCCGCCAACGGATTCGGGCTGCACGACATGGCGGGCAACGTCTGGGAGTGGACCGACGACTGGTGGACGAGCGCACACGAGCCCGATCAGGACAAGCCGTGCTGCATCCCCGACGACCCGCGCGGCGGCACCCTCGAGTCGAGCTTCGATCCGAACCAACCCCAGTTCCGCGTGCCGCGCAAGGTCGTCAAGGGTGGATCGCATCTCTGCGCCGACACGTATTGTCTGCGGTACCGGCCGGCTGCCCGCCGGCCCCAGATGATCGACACCGGTATGAGCCACGTCGGCTTCCGCTGCGCGTGGGACCGCACGACGCTTCCCGAGGAGGGAACATGACCGAACGCCTGCCGTCGTGGCGAGCGGGTGCGACCCGCGATGCCATCATCGACTACCTCGACGGGCTCGGAGAGGTGCCCGTCGACGACCGGGTCGCCTACTTCGACAACGACGGCACCCTGTGGTGCGAGCGGCCCGGCTACGTCCAGCTCGACTTCTTCGTCGACGAGTTGCAGCGTCGATCGGCCGACGATCCGTCGATCGCGGAACGGCCTGAGTTCGATGCCGTGCTGCGAGCCGACCCGGTCGCGATGGGCGAGGTCGGCATGGAGCGCATCGCCGTCGCACTCGCCGGCCTGTTCGACGGCGAGACCCCCGACGCGTTCGCGGCCGTGGTCGACGACTTCATCGCCAGATACCGACACCCCGAGCTCGAGCGGCCCGTCGACGGGCTCGTCTACCAGCCGATGCTCGAACTGCTCGAGGAACTCCGCTCGCTCGAATTCACCATCGGCATCGTCACCGGCGGTGGCACCGAGTTCGTGCGGCGGCTGAGCCAGCAGCTGTACGGCGTCCCGCCCGAGCTCGTCGTCGGCACGCTGATCGGGTACGAGTTCGCACGCGCCGACGACGAGCGACCGGTCCTGCGACGCACCGTCGCCTTGATGGGGCACGCCAACGAGGGCGCCGCCAAGGTGACCAACATCCAGACCCAACTCGGCCGGGCGCCGATCGTCGCCGGTGGCAACTCCGGCGGCGACCGGGAGATGATGGAGTGGGCCACGGCCGGCCGACATCCGGGGCTCGCCATCCTCGTCGACCACGACGACGCCGAACGCGAGTACCGGTACGTCGGGCGAGCACAGACGTTCGAGGAGTCCGAGACGATCAACGACGTCGCCGAACGTCTCGGTTGGGTCACCGTCAGCATGGCCCGAGACTGGGCCACGGTCTTCCCCGACGCCTGACGCAGGGGCCGGGCATGGATCGAGCGACGACCAGCGGCGGAGCGGCAACGGCCCACCGCCACGCGGTGTCGCGGGTCTTCGCGTCCGGGTCGGACGAGACGCGGGTCCGCCGGACGGCGGACGCGGTCACCCTCGGCGCGACGACGATCCTCCTGGCGGTGGGCGCCTGGGCCCACGAGTCCGATCGGCACGTCGGGTCGTGGGTCAAGGACATCTTCGACGACGCCCCCGAGTGGCTGCGTTCGTTGTCGACGGCCGCGTTCACGGCCAGCGGCGTCGCCCTGCTCGCGCTGGGCGTGCTGGTCGTGCGCACCTCCCGGTGGCGCCTCGTCCGCGACACGCTCGCCGCGGCGGCGCTCAGCGGCGTCGCCGCCGTGTTCCTGTCACGTTGGGTGTCGGGCGAGTGGCCGGACATCCTGCCGGAGTTCACGGGCGACGAGACACCCGCGTACCCCGGCTTCCGGATCGCACTGACGCTCGCCGTGCTCGGCACGGCACGGCCGTCGCTGACGCTGCCGATGCGTCGACTCGGCGCATGGGTCGCCGGCATCGCCGTCCTCAGTGCGCTGATCGCCGGGTATGCCACGCCGTGGGGGGCGGTCGGCGGTTGGGCGCTCGGTGTGGGGGTCGCGGCCTCCGTCCGGCTGTGGTTCGGCACCTCCACCGGCGTACCGAGCATCGACCGCGTCCGAGCCGCGCTCGACGACCTCGGTCTCGACGTGGGCGAGCTGCGATACCCCGACCGGCAGCCATCGGGTTCGCTCCGCGCCGTCGGTCGCGACGCGGCGGGCGAGCTGTCGATCCGCATCTACGGGCGCGACGCCGCCGACAGCGCCTTCGCCCGCCGACTCTGGCGCGCGATGTGGTACCGGAACTCGGCGTGGGCGCTCGGTGTGTCGCGACAGCAGTTGGCCGAGCACGAGGCGCTCCTGCTCCTGCTCGCACGGCGTGCCGATCTGGACGTTCCCGAAGTCGTGGCGGTCGGCGGCACGTCGACCGGCGATGTCCTGCTCGCCACCCGCTCGGCGACAGGCCGGCAGCCGATCGGGGATCTGCCGCCCGATCGGCTCGACGACGACCTCCTCGACGCGCTCTGGGCCGAGCTCACACGGATGCACACGGCCGGGCTGACACATGGCGGTCTGGACTCGTTGACGATCAACGTCGACGGCGACCGGCGTCCGGGGTTCGTCGACCTCGACGGTGGCTCGATGTCACCGGACGACGCGGCGCGCCACGCCGACATCGTCGAGATGCTCGTGACCACGTCGCTCCTGGTGGGGAACGAGCGTGCGGTGGCGGCGATCGTCCGCGACGTCGACGCCGACGATCTCACCGAGGCGCTGGTCTCGATGCAGTCGGCGGCTGTGTCGCGATCGCTCGCACGGCGTGCACGCGAGGCCGATCTCGACATCGACGATCTCCGCCACGCCGTCGCCGATGCGCTCGGCGTCGAGCCACCCGAACCGGTCGACCTCCGGCGAGTCCGCTGGCGCGACGTGGCGATGTTGTTGCTCGCGCTGTTCGCCGCGAACGCGTTGATCGGCTGGGTGACCAACATCGACCTCGACACCTTCGTCGACGAGTTGGCCGACGCCTCGATCGGATGGCTGGTCGTGGCGCTCGTGCTGAGCCAACTGACGAACGTCGCCGAGACGGTGTCGATGATGGGCGTCGTCTCACGCCCGCTGCCGTTCGGGCCGACGATGCAGTTCCAGTACGCGACCTCGTACATCGGCCTGGCCGTCCCGTCGGACGCCGGCCGGATCGCGATGACGATCCGATACCTCCAGAAGCTCGGCGTGCCGACGCGCGTCGCGGTCGGACAGGGGCCGTTCACGACCGTGTTCGGGTACCTGATCGACCTGGTCCTGCTGCTGGTGACGATGCGGGTCGTGGGCACGTCGCTCGCGTTGCCCGACGACACCGACGTCTCGGGCTTCGTCACGCTCCTCGTCGTGCTCGCGATCCTCGTCGTGATCGGGGTCGTCGCGGTGTTCGCGATCCCGAAGCTGCGCCGGCGCATCGTGCCGGCGGTCAAGGAGACGGTCGTCGAACTGAAGGGCTCGCTCACCGACCCGAGCCGGGCAGCGAAACTGCTCGGCGGCCTGCTGGCGAAGAAGCTGCTGTTCGCGCTGACCCTCGCCGCCATCCTGGCGGCCTTCGGGCAGCCACTCCCGCTGGCGACCGTCATCTTCGTCAACACCGCCGTGTCGTGGTTCGCCGGCGTGTTCCCGGTCCCCGGGGGCATCGGCGTGGCCGAAGCCGGGTTCGTGGTCGGGCTCACCGCGTTCGGTGTGCCCGAGTCGGTGGCGCTCGCCGCGGCGCTCACTCACCGACTGCTGACGACGTACCTGCCACCGGTCGTGGGGTTCTTCGCCATGAAGC
>JAUHYJ010000358.1 GCA_030425785.1 Acidimicrobiia bacterium
AGCTCGCGAACTCGTCACTCGTCGTCGGCACCGACCCCGACCGCGTGCCCGGCCGGGCCACCGTGCCCGTCGGCTGGCAGCCCGACGCGTCGATCGGCGACGAGCCGTTGCCCGACCGCACGGCGACCCACTTCAAGGCGCCCACGTCGGGCGGCAGCACCGGCCGGCCGAAGATCATCCTCCACCAGGACCCGGGAGCGTTCGAGATCGGCCAGACGGGGTTCTTCCTGCCGTCGTACGACACGGTCGTGATCCCCGGCGTGCTCTACCACAATGCGCCGTTCTCGATCAGCGCGATGGCGCTCGTCAACGGCAACCACGTCGTCAACTTCCCACGCTTCGACGGCGAACACGTGCTGCGCGCGGTCACCGAGCTCCGGCCGAAGTACCTCTACCTCGTGCCGACGATGATGCAGCGGATCTGGAAGCTGCCCGACGACGTGAAGACGGCCGCCGATCTGTCGTCGCTCGAGGTCGCCGTCCACATGGCGGCGCCGTGCCCGGCCTGGCTGAAGGAAGCATGGATCCACTGGGTCGGCCCCGACGTGCTCTGCGAGCTGTACGCCGGCACCGAGGTGCAGTCGGTCACCTGGATCACCGGGGCCGAGTGGCTCGAGCACCGGGGTTCGGTCGGCAAGCCGATCAGCGGCGAGATGCGGGTCTTCGACGACGACGGCAACGAGGTGCCGGCCGGCGAGGTCGGTGAGATCTACATGCGAGCGGCCGGCGGCCCGAACAGCACCTATCAGTACCTCGGCGCCGATGCGAAGCGGCTCGGCGAGGGCGAGCTCAGCGAATGGGAGAGCCTCGGCGACATGGGCTGGATCGACCAGGACGGCTACGTGTACCTCGCCGACCGTCGCAAGGACATGATCCTGCGTGGCGGTGCGAACGTCTACCCGGCCGAGGTCGAGGCCGCGATCGACGCCCACCCCGCCGTGCGCAGCTGCGCCGTGATCGGCCTGCCCGACGACGACCTCGGCGAGCGGATCCATGCGATCGTCGATGCGCCGGCCGGCGTCGACGAGGCCGAGTTGCGCGCCCACATGGCCGAGCACCTCGTCACGTACAAGTGCCCGTCGACGTACGAGTTCGTGGACGAGCCGGTCCGCGACGACGCCGGCAAGGTGCGCCGTTCGCTGCTCGCAGCGGAACGTCGCGGCTGAGTCGTCGCGACCCGACGACCCGCGGCGCCCGGAGGGCATCGGTAGGCTCGGCCCGATGTGCGGCATCGTCGGCATCCTGAGTCGCCCCGCGACCCGACCCGCGCCGGCGGAGGGCGACGTCCTCGGTGCACTCGACCGCGCCGTCGAGCGGTCGGACGACCCGTCGGCGGCTGCGGCCGAGCTCGACGTCGCCAACCGGCTCCTCATGGGCGTGCCCGGCATGCTCGCCCTCGTCGATCGTCACGAGTTCGTCGCGTCCATCCGGTCCCGACTCGACCGGCTCGACGCCACGGCCGACGCCTACGACGCGGAGATCGAGGCCGGCTCGTTCGACGCCGACGAGGTCGAGCGGCGAGCGGCCGCGTCGATCGCACTGCGCGACGTGCTCTGGGCGATCCGGTACGACCGGCTGCGCACGGCGGTCGAGGTCGGTGCGCTCGCCGGACGCGACGCGAGCACGGGCGCGATCGCCGGATACCTGGCCATCCAGCAGGCGCTGTCGGCGATCGACCGCCTCGAGGTGCGCGGTCGCGACTCGGCGGGCATCAACGTGTTCGTGCACGAACACGCGCTCGACCTCGACGACCCGGCCGTCGCCGACGCGATCGCTGAGCGCGCCGCCGACCCGATGTACCAGTCGGGCTCGGTACGCGTCGCCGACGGCGTGCTCTCGTTCGCCTACAAGGCGGCGGCCGAGATCGGCGAGCTCGGTGACAACACGCGTGCGATCCGCGCCGCCGTGGCCGCCGACGACCTGCTGCGCCGGGCGCTCGCAGCCGACTCGGCGCGCACGAGCGTGCTCGGACACACCCGCTGGGCCAGCGTCGGCATCATCTCCGAACCGAACACCCACCCGCTCAACAGCGAGGAGCTCGAGACGTCGCCGGCGACGTCGCAGCCGCCCTACGTCGTGGCCGCGCTCAACGGCGACGTCGACAACCACGCCGAGCTCCGCGTCGAACACCAGCTGCGCATCCACACCCAGGTGACGACCGACGCCAAGGTGATCCCGACGCTCGTCGCTCGCCACGCGGTCGGCGGCCACGGCCTCGTCGAGTCGTTCCGGCGCACGGTCTCCGCCTTCGAGGGGTCGGTGGCGATCGGCGCCATGTCGGCGACCGACCCCGACACGATGCTGCTCGCGCTCAACGGGAGCGGACAGGGGCTCTACGTCGGTCTCGCCGACGACGCCTTCATCGTCGCGAGCGAGCCATACGGCGTGGTCGAAGAGACCGGCGAGTACCTCCGGCTCGACGGCGAGCACGGTGGCGAGATCGTCGCGCTCTCGGCCGAGCACGCCGGCACCGTCGAGGGTCTGCAGCGGTACCGCTACGACGGAGCGCCGTCGCGGGTCAGCGACGACGACATCGTCCCGGCCGGTGTGACCACCCGCGACGTCGACCGGGGCGAGTCGCCCCACTACCTCCTGAAGGAGATCCAGGAGGCGCCGAACAGCTTCCGCAAGACGTTGCGGTCCAAGATCGTCGACGACGACGGACGCCTGCGTGCGAGCATCGGCGACCGAGCGCTCCCGCCGGCAGTGGCCGAGCGGCTGGCCGACGGGACGATCACCCGCATCCGCGTCATCGGCCAGGGCACGGCTGCCGTGGCCGGGCAGGGCGTCGCCGCCCTGCTCGAGGAGATGTGTGGCGGCGACCTCGACATCGACGCCGTCGCCGCGACCGAGCTGTCCGGATTCCAGCTGCGTCTCGACATGAGCGACACGCTGGCGATCGCGGTCAGCCAGAGCGGCACCACCACCGACACGAACCGCACCGTCGACCTACTCCGCGCCCGCCGTGCCGCGGTCATCGGCATCGTCAACCGGCGCGCCAGCGATCTCGTCGACAAGGCCGACGGCATCCTGTACACGTCCGATGGTCGCGACGTCGAGATGAGCGTGGCGTCGACCAAGGCGTTCTACGCCCAGATCGCCGCCGGAGCGCTGCTCGCCTGCGCGATCGCCGAAGCGGCGGGGTGCGGCACCCCCGGGCGCCGTCACCAGCTCCTCGCCGGCCTGCGCGAGGTGCCGGCGGCGATGGAGCAGGTCATCGATCGACGCGACGTGATCGCCGACGCTGCCCGGCGGTTCGCGCCGCCCAAGCGGTACTGGGCCGTCGTCGGCAACGGCCCGAACACCGTCGCCGCCGAAGAGGTGCGCATCAAGCTCAGCGAGCTCTGCTACAAGGCGATCCCCGCCGACGTCACCGAGGACAAGAAGCACATCGACCTGTCGAGCGAGCCGCTCATCTTCGTGTGCGCCGCCGGCCTGCGCGGGAGCACGGCCGACGACGTCGCGAAGGAGACGGCCATCTTCCGGGCGCACAAGGCCACGCCGATCGTCGTGGCCGACGAGGGCGAGACGCGCTTCTTCTCCGCTGCGACCATCTCGGTGCCGCCCGTCGACCCGGCGCTCGGATTCATCCTGTCGGCGATGGTCGGCCACCTGTTCGGGTACGAGGCCGCGCTCGCCATCGACGCCTCGGCGCTCCCGTTGCGTGAGGCGCGAGAGCTGGTCGAGCGGGCGGTCGGCGACGAGGTCGGGGGCGACGCCGTCCTGCAGGCCGTTCGTTCCGAGATGCCGCCGCTCGCCCGGCGGTTCCTCGACGGCGTGCGCGACCGCACCTACGACGGTCACCTCGAGGCGAGCAGTGCGGTGCGCCTCGTCGGGCTGCTCCGTGATCTCGAGTCACCGTCGCCGGTCGAGGCGTTCGCCCGCTCGTCCGGCAAGGTGGGCACCCCAGGTGCGCTCATCGACGATCTCGTGGCCGCCCTCACACAGGCCATCGAGGAGTTGACGCGCCCGGTCGACGCCATCAAGCACCAGGCGAAGACCGTCACCGTGGGTATCTCCCGCAGCGACGAGGGCGTGCTCGATCGGTTGCTCGTCCAGGCGACGCTCGATGCCGGTTCCGGGCGCGACGCGCTCAGCTACCGCACCCTCAAGATCCTCGCCGAGCTCAGCCCGGCGGTCGACGAGGTCGTCGGGTTCACCCGCTACCGCATCGACGGCGACACCGTGTCGATCGTCGACCGCGGCGGGATCTCGCGCGACCTGACCAGCCGGGTCGACAGCGACCACCGACTCGTCGGCACCAAGCACCGCGTCGCGGAGAGCATGGAACTGCTCGTCGCCCGCGGCCGGCGTGACCAGCGCACCGTCGTCTTCGTGCCCGAGGTCAAGGCGGGGGTGTGCACCGGCATCACCCTGCTGCACGTCCGGCTGCACGACCGACGCGACGCCGACACGATGCGGGGGGTCCTGCAGGGGTACGACAACCGTTACGCCCGCCTCGTCGACTGGGTCACCGAGACCGAGGGCGAGTTCGACGACGCGAAGCTCGCCGAGCTGCCGGTCGACGTGCTGCTGATCGCCCCGATCTCCGAGACCGCCGATCTCTGGCGGCGCTGATGATCGGCATCGGCGTCGACGTC
>JAUHYJ010000359.1 GCA_030425785.1 Acidimicrobiia bacterium
CCAAGCTGACCATCGTCGCCGAGTCCGACCTGACGGGTCGTCGCCGGGCCCGCCGTGCCGCCCGGACCCGCAAGCGCGAAGGGACGACGACGTTCGAGGATCTCAAGGCCGGCATGTACGTCGTGCACCACCAGCACGGCGTCGGCAAGTACGAGGGAATGGTCAAGCGCACGATCGGCGGGGTCGAGCGCGACTACCTGCTGGTCGCCTACAAGGGCGGCGACAAGCTGTACGTGCCGTCCGACCAGATCGACACCCTGCGTCAGTACGTCGGCGGCGAGGCCCCGACCCTGCACCGGCTCGGCGGCTCCGACTTCGCGAAGGCGAAGAGCCGGGTGCGGTCCGAGGTCCGCCAGATCGCCCAGGAACTCGTGCTGCTCTACCAGCAGCGCGTCAACGCCGAGGGCTACGCCTTCGGGCAGGACACCCCGTGGCAATACGAGATGGAGGAAGCCTTCCCCTTCGTCGAGACGCCCGACCAGCGCACGGCGATCGACGACATCAAGGGCGACATGGAGCGCCCCTACCCGATGGACCGCCTCGTGTGCGGCGACGTCGGGTTCGGCAAGACCGAGATCGCGATCCGGGCCGCGTTCAAGGCGATCCAGAGCGGCAAGCAGGTCGCCGTGCTCGCGCCGACGACGCTGCTCGCCAACCAGCACGGCAACACCTTCGCCGACCGCTTCGCCGGCTACCCGATCCGGGTCGAGGTCCTGTCCCGGTTCCTCACCGCCGGCCAGGCCAAGGCCGTGATGCAGGGGTTGCGCGACGGCGAGATCGACTGCGTGATCGGCACCCACCGACTCCTCGCCGCCGACATCCGGTTCAAGGATCTCGGCCTGCTCGTCGTCGACGAGGAGCAACGCTTCGGCGTGCAGCACAAGGAGAAGATCAAGGCGCTGAAGACGAACGTCGACGTGCTCACCCTGTCGGCCACGCCGATCCCACGCACCCTCGAGATGAGCCTCGTCGGCATCCGCGACCTGTCGCTGCTCCAGACGCCGCCGGCCGACCGGCAGCCGATCCTGACCTACGTCGGCGAGTACGACGAGCGGGTCGCGATCGAGGCCATTCGGCGCGAGCTCCTGCGCGAGGGCCAGGTGTTCTGGGTGCACAACCGGGTCCGCTCGATCGACACCGCGGCGGCCCGATTGCGCCAGCTGGTGCCCGAGGCGCGCATCGCCGTCGCACACGGCCAGATGGACGAGGGCACGCTCGAGCAGGTCGTGCTCGACTTCTGGGAGGGCAACTACGACGTCCTCGTCTGCACGACCATCATCGAGTCCGGCATCGACATGCCGACCGTGAACACGCTCGTCGTCGAGCGTGCCGACCTGCTCGGTCTCGGCCAGATGCACCAGCTCAGGGGCCGCGTCGGCCGCAGCGGCCAGCGCGCCTACGCCTACCTGTTCCACCCACAGGACAAGGTGCTGACCGAGGAGGCGTACGAGCGCCTGAAGACCATCGGCGAGGCCACCGACCTCGGGTCCGGGTTCAAGATCGCCATGCGCGACCTCGAGATCCGCGGCGCCGGCAACCTCCTCGGCGAGGCCCAATCGGGCCACATCGCGGCCGTCGGCTACGACCTCTACTGCCAGATGGTCACCGAAGCCGTCGCCGAGATGAAGGGCGAGCCGATCGCCCAGCCGTCCGAGATCAAGCTCGACGTGCCGTCGGACGCGTACCTCCCGACCGACTACGTGTCGAAGGAGGAGTCGCGTCTCGAGGCGTACCGACGGCTCGCCGACGTCACGAGCCACGCGCAGGTCGACGACATCCGGGCCGAGTGGGAGGACCGGTACGGACCGCTGCCCGAGCCCGCCGAGGCGCTGCTCATGGTCGGCCGTCTGCGAGCCGAGTGTCACCGGCTCGGCATCACCGATCTCCAGATCACGAGCGAGCAGGCGCGTCTGGCGCCGATCGACCTCAAGCTGTCGGCGGCGACCCGCCTCAAGCGTTTGTCGCGTGGCGCCATCCACAAAGAGGACCAGCGCCAGCTCGTCGTGCCGATTCCGCGTGGGCGCGACGCCGCCGAGTTCCTCGTCGGCTTCCTCCGGGAGCTGCTGCCTCCCGCCGACTGAGCGCTAGCGTGGTCCGGCGTGACGACCCCCGCACGCCTCCTCGCCACACTGCTCGTCGGTGCCGTCGCCGCGACCGGCTGCACGACCTTCACCGACGACGAGACCGTGGCGCGCGTCGACGGCGCCGAGTTCCCCGAGACGGCGCTCCAGTCCGCGATCCGCGAGTTCAACGACGATCCCGAGCTCGTGCAGGCGCAGCCCGATCAGGTCAACCAGACGATCAACCGCTGGATCCTCGCCGAACTGCTGCGCTCCGACCTGGCCGACCGCGGCGTCGACGTCGACCCGGTACCTGCCGGCGACGACCTGACGATCGAGGAGCTCTTCAACAGCACCGATCCGCTGATCTCCGAGTGGCAGGCGCTCGGCCCCGACGGGGACGATGATCTGGCCGCCGTCGAAGCGCTCTACCAACTCGGTCCGGTCGGTGGCGGCATCGTGTGCGCGGCCCACGTGCTCGTCGACGACGTCGAGACCGCCGAGACCGTGCTCGACCGGCTCGAGGCCGGCGACGACTTCGGCGACCTCGCCATCGAGTACTCGACCGACACCGGCTCCGCGGCCAACGGCGGCGTGCTGCCCTGCACGACGACCGGTGCGTTCCAGTCGCAGTACATCCCCGAGTTCGTCGAGGCGATCATCGACGCAACGCCCGGCGACGTGATCGGCCCCGTGACGAGCCAGTTCGGGGTGCACGTGATCACGCTGCGCCCACTCGACGACATCGACCCCGCCGAGCTCGAGCCACTCGCAGCAGATCCGCAGGTGCGCTTCACGATGCTGGTCGACACGGCCGACGTCTGGGTCAACCCCCGCTTCGGCGAGTTCGACCGCGCCATCGGCGTCACCCCGGTCGGCTGACGCCGACATGCCCGCACCACCCGAACGACAGCGTCCCCGCGTCGTCGTCGTCGGGCTCGGCCCCGGCGGCGACGATCACGTCACCGCCGAGACGCTGGCCGAGATCGAGCGGGTGCCACACCGCTTCCTGCGCACCTCGGTACATCCCACCGCACACCTCGTGCCGGGCGCGGCCTCGTTCGACGACGTCTACGAACGCGCCTCCCGCTTCGAGGACGTCTACGCCGAGATCGCCGATCGGCTCGTCACGGCCGCGACCGAGCACGGCGAGATCGTGTACGCGGTGCCGGGATCGCCACTGGTGCTCGAGCGCACCGTGCAACGTCTCCGCGCCGACGACACGGTCGAGGTCCGCCTCGTCCCGGCGTTGTCGTTCCTCGACGTGGCGTGGGCCCGCCTCGGCATCGACCCGGTCGAGGTCGGCGTCACCCTCGTCGACGGCCACGAGTTCGCCACGGCGGCGGCCGGGCTGTCGGGGGCGGTGCTCGTCGCCCACACCCACGCCAACTGGGTGCTGTCCGACATCAAGCTCAGCATCGACGACCCGCTCGGTGCCGCCGACGACATGCCGGCGGTCGTCCTGTGCGCGCTCGGCACGCCCGACGAACGCATCGTCGAGACGACGTGGTCCGAGATCGACCGCTCGGTCGATGCCGATCACCTGACGTCGCTCTACGTCCCCGAGCTCCGCCACGGCCCGGCCGACGGGTACGCCCGCTTCCACCAACTGGCCCGCGTGCTGCGAGAGCAGTGTCCGTGGGACATCGAGCAGACCCACCGCAGCCTCGTGCCGTACCTGATCGAGGAGACCTACGAGGTCGTCGACGCCATCGAGGCGCTCGACCCGGACGACCCGACCACCGACGACGAGCTGATCGAGGAGCTCGGCGACCTCCTCTACCAGATCGAGTTCCACGCGACGATCGCCGAGCAGGAGGGCCGCTTCACGATCGCCGACGTGACCCGCGGCATCCACGACAAGCTCGTGCGTCGCCACCCCCATGTCTTCGGTGACGTCGACGTCGCCGACCCCGACGAGGTCGCTGCGAACTGGGAGGCGATCAAGCGGGCCGAGAAGTCGCGCACGTCGGTGTTCGACGGCGTCGCGGGGTCGCTGCCGGCCCTGTCGTACGCCCACCAGATCCAACGCAAGGCGGCCAAGGTCGGCTTCGACTGGCCCGACGTGTCGGGTGCCGTGCCGAAGATCGCCGAGGAGACCGCCGAGGTCCTCGCTGCCGCCGACGGCGACGACCCCGAGGCGATCCACGACGAGGTCGGCGATCTGTTGTTCGCCGTCGTCAACGTCGCCCGCCACCTCGGCATCGAGCCCGAGTCGGCCCTGCGGGCGGCGACGACGAAGTTCCGGCACCGCTTCGAGGGGGTCGAACGACTCGCCGCCGAACGGACGATCGATCTTCGCGACGCCGACCTGCCCACGCTCGACGCCCTCTGGGACGAGGTCAAGGCCTCACACGAATGACGCGGTTCAGGCGACGCCGGCCTGGGCGAGCAGCGACTCGCTGAACCGCGACCGCAGCTGATAGCGGTGATCGATGCCCTGCTCGATCGCTCGCGCCGACTCGGTGGCGGCGAGGGTGCCCAGCACCTGGATCAGAGCGGCGATGACGAGGTAGGCGCCGAGCCGACCCCA
>JAUHYJ010000360.1 GCA_030425785.1 Acidimicrobiia bacterium
CCAGCGACGACTTGACGGGCGGCGAGGGCGGCGACTGGGACCTCGAGCACGAGGTCGGCGACGTCGACACGGACGTGGTCTTCAGCGCCTCGATGCGCGCCGAGTTCGCGGGCACGCTGGGCGAGATCGTCCAGGCGCCGACGAGCGTCAGCGGACTCGAGGACACGGCGCTCGCGCTGCCGATCACGCTCGACCTGGACCCGGGCGAGCGGGCGACCTCGATCGTCGTCGCAGGCGTTCCGCAGGGAGCGACGCTGAACCACGGCACCGACAACGGCGACGGGACGTGGTCGCTGACCGCCGGCGACCTCGACGGGCTCGAGCTGACCCCGGCCGCGGACTCGGACGCCGACTTCTCGATCTCCGTGATCGTGGAGACGAGCAAGGACGCGGTGACGACGAGGATCGACGCCTCGAACGTGACCGGCTCCGGCTTCAGCGTGTCCGCGCGCACGATCGACTCCAGCGGCTCGCTGTCCACCGCCGACCCGGCGAACGTCGCGGTCACGTCGAACGGCATCGGCGTCACCGGGGCCACCGGCGGCCCCGACGCTCAGATCGGCTACGACACCGTCCGGGGGGTCTCGGAGGAGCTGCACGTCGCGTTCGACAACGACGTCGAGAGCGTGGACGTCGAGATCAGTCGGCTGTTCGACGGAGAAGGGGGCAGCGCGGAAGAGGGCCACTACCGGATCTACGCCGAAGGCGTGGTCGTCGGCGAGGGGAGCTTCACGGCGCGGAGCGGCGGGCACGCGGTGTCCCTGACGATCACGGCGCCCGGCGGCGGCTCGTTCGACTCGATCGTCTTCACCGCGAACGAGTACGCGGGGGGCGAGGCCGGAGGCAACGACTCGTCCGACTACTTCGTCAAGTCGATCACCTTCCAGAGCTCGGAGGCGGCCGTCGCGAGCGACGTCGCGACGATCCAGGTCTCCGTCGACGCGGTCGCCGGCGACGCCGCGCTGACGGCGAACGACGTGAGCGGCCAGGAGGACGCGCCGATCGCGCTCGACCTGGGCGCCCACCTGACCGACGACACCGAGTCGATCCACTCGGTGGTGATCACCGGCGTCCCGACCGGCGGCCTGCTGAACCACGGCACCGACAACGGCGACGGCACGTGGACGATCGACGCGGCCGACCTGGGCTCCGTGGAGTTCACGGCTCCGCAGAACTTCTCCGGCAGGGTGAACCTCGGCCTCGAGGTGACCACGGCCGACGGTGACGACACCGCCACGGTCTCCGCGGCCTTCACGGTCACCGTCGCGGGCGTGGCGGACGAACCGGACCTGGTCGCGTCGGCCGGCGACCCCGTGGTCGTCAGCGAGCCGGGCACGTCGCCGGTGGCGCACTGGAGCTTCGACGAGACCGACGGCGCCGTGGTGGCCTCCGACGCCGTCGGCGACAACGACGGCTCGTCGAACTCCGTCGTCGCGGGCAACGAGGTCGACTTCGATCCGGGCGAAGGCCACGACGGCAACGGGGCGATCGAGTTCGATCCGGCCGCGAAGACGTACGTCGAGGTGCCGCACAGCCCCGAGCTGAAGCCCGAGTCGGGCGCGCTGAGCCTGTGGATCAACCCCGACGACGTGGACGGCCGCTACGGGCTCGTCTCGACCGACTCGACGGGCTACGACGACGGCGGCCACTTCACGACGTGGATCGAGAACGGCGAGCTGAAGATCCGCATCCAGAGCGACGGCGGCGAGACGACCGTGCTCGGGGGCAGCGTGGCCGAGGGCGCGTGGCAGAACGTCGCCGTGACCTGGGGCGGCGAGGGTTTGCAGGTGTTCCTCGACGGCGAGCTCGTGGCGTCGGACTCCAGCTGGACCGGCGGCCTGGGCGGCAACGAGGAGCCCTGGATCTTCGGCGCGAACCAGTGGGCCAGCGGCAACGGCGTGGCCGACAACCTGATCGAGTTCTACGACGGGCACATGGACGACGTCGCGCTGTACGGCGAACAGCTGGACGCCGAGCAGGTCGGCGAGCTGTTCAGCCAGGGCGTGGGGGGACTCTCCCAGGGCACCGACGCGGTCCAGTACCCGCTGACGATCACGGCGGGGACCGGGGACACCGACGGCTCCGAGACGACGACCGTGACGATCAGCGGCCTGCCCGACGGCGGGACGCTGTCCGCCGGCACCGACAACGGCGACGGCACCTGGACCCTGACCGCGGCCGAGCTCGACGGTCTGGACGTCACCGTCCCCGCGGACGCTCCCGAGTGGTTCGACCTGACGGTCGCGTCGACGACCACCGAGGCCGACGGGGACACCGCCTCGGCGACCACGACGCTGCGCGTCGGTGACGCGCCCGCGGCGGTGGACGTCACGGCGAACGACGTCAGCGGTGCGGAGGACGCGCCCATCGCGCTGGACCTCACGGCGAGCCTCACCGATCCGGACGAGTCGATCTCCTCGGCGATCGTCACGGGCCTGCCCGCGGGCTCGAGCCTGAGCCACGGAACCGACAACGGGGACGGCACGTGGACGGTCGACCCCGCGGACCTCGGAGCGCTCGAGTTCACGCCCGGTGAGCACTTCTCGGGCACCGTGAACCTGGGTCTCGAGGTCACCACGACGGACGGCAGCGACTCCGACCTGACGTCCCGGAGCTTCACCGTGACGGTCCACGGCGTCGCCGACGCCGCGAACCTGGTGGCGAACGACGTGGCCGGGTCCGAGGACTCCGCCATCGCGCTCGACCTCTCGGCCAGCCTGGAGGACGCGACGGAGTCGATCACCGCGGTGGTCCTCACCGGCGTGCCCGAGGGCGCCGAGCTGAGCCACGGAACGGACAACGGCGACGGCACGTGGACCGTCGATCCGGCGGACCTCGCGGCGCTCGAGTTCACACCGCCGGAGGACTTCCACGGCGCCGTGAGCCTCGGGCTCGAGGTCACGACCGTCGACGGCGGCGACCAGGAGACCGCCTCGACGACCTTCGAGGTCACCGTGGGCTCCGTCGTTGACGTCTCCGCGACGGACGCCTTCGGGTTCGAGGATCAGCCCATCCCGCTCGACATCCAGCTCGACACACCCGAGGCCGGCGACCAGGTCGTCGTCTCCGGCGTGCCGAGCGGTGCCGTGCTCAGCGCCGGCGTCGACAACGGCGACGGAACCTGGACGCTGTCGCCGGCCGACCTCGACGGGCTCACGATCCAGCCTCCCGCGGACTCCGACGCCGACTTCGACCTCGTCGTCACCCTGCAGTCGACCGACACCACGCCGGTGCTCACGACGATCGACGGCTCGAACGCCGGATCGACGGACGCCGGCTTCACGGTGACCGGCCGCACGATCCAGTCGGACGGGACCCTCTCGGATCCCGACGCGGCGCACGTCGTGGTCACGGGCCAGGGCATCGGCATCGCCGGAAACACCGGCGGACCGAGCGGCCAGCTCGGCTACGACACGAACCGGGGCCTCTCCGAGGAGCTGCACATCGGATTCGAAACCGACGTCGAGAGCGCGCACGTCGAGATCGGCAGGCTCTTCCACGGGGAAGGCGGCAGCGCCGAGCAGGGCAAGTGGCAGGCCTACGACGACGGAGTCCTCGTCGGCGAGGGACTCTTCGCCACCGACGGCGGACACACCCTGTCGCTCGACATCGATTTGCCCGGAGGCGCGACGTTCGATCAGCTCGTCTTCTCCGCCACGGAGTACGAGGGCGGCGCCAACGGCAGCGCCGACAGCAGCGACTACCTCGTCCGGTCGATCACGTTCGACGCCGCGGAGCGCGTCGTCACGGACATCGAGTCCACGACCCTCCACGTGGACGTCGAGGCCGTCGCGGACGCCGCCGACCTGACGGCGAACGACGTCAGCGGCGACGAGGACTCCTCCATCGCGCTGGACCTCGGCGCGAGCGTGACGGACGACTCGGAAGCCATCACATCCATCGTCGTCAGCGGGGTGCCTCCCGGAGCTGCGCTGAGTCACGGCGTCGACAACGGTGACGGCACCTGGTCCGTCGATCCGGCGGACCTCGGATCTCTCGCACTGACCCCTCCGGAGGACTTCGCGGGGTCCATCACGATGAGCCTCGCCGTCACGACCGAGGACGGTGACAGTTCCGAGACGTCGATCCATGCCTTCGAGGTCACCGTGGGGGCCGTCGCCGACGAGGCGGCGGTCGTCGCGAACGACGTCCAGGGCTCCGAAGACAGCCCCATCGCGCTCGATCTGACGACGAACGTGACCGACGACTCCGAGGCCATCACCGCGGTCGTGATCACCGGCATCCCGTCCGGCGGCTCGCTGAACCACGGCACGGACAACGGCGACGGCACCTGGTCGGTCGACCCGGCGAACGTCGGCGACCTCGAGTTCACGGCTCCAGAGAACTTCTCCGGCACCGTGAACCTCGGCATCGAGGTGACGACCACCGACGGAACCGACACCGAGACGACGACGCAGACCTTCGCCGTCACCGTCACACCGGTGGCCGACGGGGCGTCGATGAGCGTCGAGACCGGAGGCGGCATCGCCGGGGAGCCGATCGCGCTCGACGTCGACATCGTGGGTCTCGACGCCGACGGTTCCGAGCGACACAGCGTGATCGTTCGCGGACTGC
>JAUHYJ010000361.1 GCA_030425785.1 Acidimicrobiia bacterium
CACCTCGTTCCGGGTGCCGATCCCGACCGGCTCGATCACCGACTTCACGGCGAACCTCCGCAAGAAGGCGACGGTCGACGAGATCAACGCGGCGTATCAGGCCGCTGCTGCGAAGGGCGACCTCAAGGGCGTGCTCGAGTACACCGAGGACCCGATCGTGTCGAGCGACATCGTCCACAACCCGGCCTCGTCGATCTTCGACGCCGGGCTGACCATGTCGATGGGCAAGCTGGTCAAGGTGTGCTCGTGGTACGACAACGAGTGGGGCTACTCGAACCGCCTCGTCGATCTCGTGACGTACGTCGGCACGAAGCGCTGAGCCGGGGTCGCTGATCATGGTCGACGGGATTCCCACGCTGGAGGATCTCGGGGACGTGTCGGGCAAGCGCGTCCTCGTCCGCACCGACTTCAACGTGCCGCTGAACCGTCACGACGACGGGACGGTCGAGATCGCCGACGACTTCCGGATCCGGGCGGCGCTGCCGACGATCGAGTGGTTGGTCGACCACGGCGCCTCGGTCGTGTGTGCCAGCCACCTCGGGCGCCCGAAGGGCGAACCGAACCCCGAGTACTCCCTCGATCCGGTGCGCGCCCGGCTGGGCGAGCTCGCTCCGGGCGTCGAGCTGCTCGAGAACCTGCGGTTCGACCCGGGCGAGACGTCGAACAGCGACGAGTTCACGGCGACGCTGATCGACGGCATCGACCTGTACGTGAACGACGCGTTCGGTGCCTCGCACCGCGCCCATGCGTCGATCGTCGGGCCGCCTGCGCACCTGCCGTCGGCGATGGGGCGGCTGCTCGAACGCGAGGTCGAGGTGCTGCTCGGATTGCGCAACCGGCCGAAGCGGCCGTTCGTGGCGGTGCTCGGCGGGGCGAAGATCTCCGACAAGCTCGGCGTGGTCGAGGCGCTGCTCGACGTCGTCGACTCGCTCGTGATCGGCGGCGCCATGTGCTTCACCTTCTTCGCCGCGCAGGGCAAGGCGATCGGCGACTCGCTGTTCGAGCCGGATCAGGTCGACACGTGCCGCCGCATCCTCGACGCGAGCGGCGACAAGATCCACCTGCCCGAGGATCTCGTCGGGCTCGATGCGAACGGCAACTTCGCCACGTGGGGCACCCAGCTGCCCGACGGTGCCAAGGGGTTCGACATCGGGCCGGGCACCGCGGCCGCGTTCACCGACGTGATCATGGACGCTCGCATGGTGTTCTGGAACGGCCCGATGGGCATGTTCGAGGACGACCGGTTCGCGGCGGGCACCCGCACGGTCGCCCAGGCGATGGCCGACACCAAGGCGTTCACCGTCGTCGGTGGCGGCGACTCCGCCGCGGCGCTCGCGCAGTTCAAGCTCGACGACGAGGTCGACCACGTCTCGACGGGCGGGGGTGCGAGCCTCGAGCTGCTCGAGAACGGCGACCTGCCCGGCCTCGCTGCGCTCCGCACCGCCCCCAACACCTGACCTGTCATCCGGGGTCAGGCACATGTCGCAAGGTCAGTCCCGAAAGGACATCCGATGAGCCGTACGCCGATCATCTCCGGCAACTGGAAGATGAACCTCAACCACTTCGAGGCGATCCAGACGGTGCAGAAGCTGCACTACTCGCTCCCCAAGGAGGTCCACGACTCGGTCGACGTGAGCGTGCACCCGCCGTTCACCGACATCCGCAGCGTGCAGACCGTGATCGAGGCCGACGATCTCGACATCATCCTCGGCGCACAGCACTGCCACTGGGAGCCGACGGGTGCGTTCACCGGTGAGATCTCACCGGCGTTCCTGGCCAAGCTCGACGTGAAGCTGGTGATCTGTGGCCACAGCGAGCGCCGCGACCTGTTCGGGGAGACCGACGAGATGGTCAACCGGAAGGTGAAGGCGATCTTCCAGCACGGCATGACGCCGATCATGTGCTGTGGTGAGTCGCTCGCGGAGCGTGAGGCCGGCGAGACCGAGGCCAAGGTGCTGGGCCAGGTCGCGGCCGGGCTCGAGGGCCTGCAGGCCGAGCAGGTGGCCTCGATGGTGATCGCCTACGAGCCGATCTGGGCGATCGGGACCGGCAAGACCGCGACCGCCGACGATGCCCAGGCCGTGTGCCAGGCGATCCGCGTCGCCGTGGCCGCATCCTTCGGTGCCGACACGGCGGGCGCCGTGCGGATCCAGTACGGCGGGTCGGTCAAGGCCGGCACGACCGAGGAGCTGATGGCGCAGCCCGACGTCGACGGCGCACTGGTCGGCGGTGCGAGCCTCGATCCGGAGGAGTTCTCCCGGATCGTTCAGTTCGCAGCCGGGTGATATCTGGAACGTTCGCACCGAAAATTCGGTCGAATCGGCTACCGACCGGTAGCTCCGCTGGTAACCTCGTTGGCGCTCAACTGATCGGGGAGGACGGTTGGGTGCTGGCAGACACGAAGAACTCGGCAGCGTGAAACCTGCTCCGTGGCACAGCTCTTGCCTCCCTCTGGTAACCAACTGAGGAGGACCTACGTGATCAACACGAGGCGCACGAAGCGAGTCATTGCACTCGCAGTCGGGCTGTCGCTGGTCGCCGCCGCTTGCGGTGGGGACGACGACGACAGCGAGGACGTCGGCACCGACGAGCCGGCCGCGGAAGAGACCGAGGAGCCCGCGGACGACGCGGAAGAGCCCGCGGACGACACCGAAGAGCCCGCTGACGACATGGACGAGCCCGCCGATGACGGCGAGGAGCCCGCTGACGACATGGACGAGCCCGCCGATGACGGCGACGAGCCCGCCGCCGGCGGCGCGGTCGGATACGGCAACGCCCAGGAGTTCAGCAACTACAACAACGGTCTCGCGTCGAGCAACTCGGTGAAGAACACCATCATCCTCACCCAGGTGCTCCCCGCTCCGTTCAACTTCGAGGGGCCGACCGGCAACCTCGAGATGGACGAAGAGCTCGTCGACGCGGTGAACGTCGTCAGCGACGACCCGCAGGTCATCGAGTACGTGATCAACGCCAACGCGGCGTGGTCCGACGGTGAGCCGATCGACTGTGACGACTTCTACCTGACGTGGGCGTTCAACAACGGCACGCTCAAGCAGCTCGACGAGGACGGCAACGTCGTCGTCGATCCCGAGACCGAGTCCGAGCTGAGCCTCTTCGAGGTCACCGGTTCGAGCGGTTACGAGGACATCGAGTCGGTCGAGTGCTCGGAGGACGGCAAGACCGTCACCACGACCTACAGCACCGTGTACGCCGACTGGCGTGCGCTGTTCGGTGGCATGATGCCGGCGCACATCATCGAGGCCCAGGCGGGCGTCGATGACGGCGTCGCCGCCTACGACAGCGACGACCGTGAGTCCCTCGAGGCCATGGCCGAGTTCTTCAACACCGGCTGGTCGCTGAACCCGGGCGAGATCAAGCCCGACATCATGCCCTCCGGTGGCAAGCTCACGATCGACTCGTGGGAAGCCGGTTCGAGCCTGACGCTCGTCCCGAACGAGAGCTACTGGGGCACGATGGCCAATGGTCCCGTGACCGTCCGCTACATCGCCGAAGAGGCCCAGGCCCAGGCGCTCGCCAACGGCGAGATCAACGCCATGGACCCGCAGCCGACCCCCGACCTGCTCGCGCAGCTCGAGGGCACCGACGGTGTGACGGTCGAGACCGGCACGCAGTACGTGTGGGAGCACTTCGACTTCAACTTCAACACGGCGTTCGGCAACCGTGACGTCCGCGAGGCGTTCGCGAAGTGCCTGCCGCGTCAGCAGATGGTCGCCAACCTGATCCAGCCGCTGGTCCCCGAGGCCGTCGTGCTGAACAACCGGATGAACCAGGAGTTCGAAGAGGGCTACATCGATCAGTCGGGCGGCCAGTTCGACGAGGTCGACATCGAGGGCGCCCAGGCGCTGCTCGAGGGCTCCGGCGAGACCCTGCCGATCGACGTTCGCATCGGCTGGTTCGACAACGGTGGCAACCAGCGTCGTACCGACCAGGTCGCCCTGGCGGTCGAGAGCTGCAACCAGGTCGAGGGCTTCAACGTCATGGACAACGGCTCCGAGACGTTCTTCGACGTCGAGCTGTCGGCCGGCGACTGGGACATCGCGATGTTCGCGTGGGCCGGTAGCCCGCTGAAGTCGGGCACCACGGCGCTGTACGGCTGCGAGGGCTCCTACGCCATCGCCGCCGGTTACTGCAACCCCGAGGTCGACGAGGTCATCGCCGCGATCGACTCCGAGCTCGACGCCGCGACCCAGGTCGATCTGGCCAACCAGCTCGACCAGCTGCTCTGGGACGATCTCTTCTCGATCCCGGTCTTCAGCTTCCCGGGCGTCGCCGCCTGGAGCGACAACGCCGAGAACGTGGTCTACAACCCGTCCAACAACGGGCTCATGTGGAACGCGGCCTCTTGGCAGCTCGTCTGAGTCAGTTGACCTGAGTCAGTACGGCTGAGTCAGTTCGCTGACACAGCTTGACCTTGACGGGGCGTCGGACCGGTTCGCCGGTCCGACGCCCCGTCGGTCGACTACCGTCTCGTTCCTACGCCCTTCCTATGTTCTTCTTCGTCGTACGCCGCCTGCTCGTCTCGATCCCGATCCTGTTGGCATCGAGCGTGCTGA
>JAUHYJ010000362.1 GCA_030425785.1 Acidimicrobiia bacterium
ACGTGCGCGTCGAACTCACGGGGTCCGGGCCGGTGGCACCGTTCGACGACCTCCCGGACTCCGAGGCCGTGGAGGGGCATCGCGCACGGCTCCGCCGGCTCATCGCCGCGGCCGACGAGGCGCTGTGGGCGGATGCGCTGTCGGACGGCGCGACCCCGACCCTCGTGGCGGCGCTCGAGGCGGGCACCGAGGACGAGCCGTACCGCGAGCAACGCTGGGCGCTGTTGGTCAGAGCGCACGCCGCACTCGGCGACCGTCGAGCGGCGCTCGACCGCGCCGAGGAGGCCCGACGCGCGCTCGCCGAGGTCGGTGTCCGGCCCGGGCACGAACTGATCGATCTCGAACGGCGGATCCTCGACGACGATCCGGTCCTGCGCGCACGATCACCGTGGACCGAGGTCGAATCGCCGTCCGACCTGCCGATCGTCGGGATCGGCGCTGCAGTCGCCGAGGCGATCGATCGCATCGACGCGGGTGGCCATGTCGCCATCGACGGACCGGCCGGGTCGGGCAAGACCACGCTCGTCGGCGAGCTCGTCTCCGGGTTGGGCCGTCGTGGATGGCGTCACCACGTGGTGCGATGCACCTCCGAGCCATCGGTCCCGCTCGAACCGTTCGCCGCTCTCGTCTCCGCCCTTCGCGATCGCGACCCGGACACGTTCGACCGGCATCCCGGCCGCGCCGAGCTGAGCGTGCTGTTCCCCAACCTGCCGGCGACCGGCGAGGCGGCTGCCGTCCTCGAGCGGCCGGCGCTGTTCGAGGTGGTCGTCGACCTGCTCACCGATCGGCCGGCGCCGACGATGGTCGTGGTCGAGGACATCCACTGGGCATCACCCGTGACACGCCAGCTCATCGAACAGGTCATCGAGGCGGCCGGTCGCGGGAACCTCGCCGTCGTCGTGACGTCGCGCCTCGCCGACCTGCTCGGCGTCGACATCCATCGGCTCGCAGTGCCGAGCTGGGAGCTGCCCACGGTCGGCGAGTACGTCGACCGAGCAGCGCCCGCCGCCCCGGCGGAATGGCGAGCCGCGGCCACGGACTGGATCCATCGTCAGACCGGTGGCCTCCCACTGTTCGTCCGCGAGCTCACGATCGGAGCGCTCGACGCCGCCGACACCTCCGGCCCGTTCACCCCGCCCGACGGCGTCCCCGATCTCGTGGCCGACGCGCTGCGACATCGCCTGATCGACCTACCGTCCCGACCCACGATCGAGCTCGTCGCCGTGCTCGGCGTCGATGTCGCCCGCGAGGACGTGCTGGCCATCGAAGGTCACGACGCGGCCGAGGCACTCGCCGGCGCAGAGCGCCGGGACGTGCTCGTGCAGACGTCGGCGTCACGCCTCGGGTTCCGGCACGAGTTGCTGCACCGCTCCGTCCTCGATCTGATCCCGAGCGGGCGCCGTGTCGAGCTCCACGATCGCGTCGCCGAGTACCTGCGCGACGACCCCGAACGCGTCGGCGAGCTGGCGATCCACGCCGCCGCCGCGGCCGAGCTCGACCCTGCACGTGCCACCCACGCGCTGACGCGCGCCGCGCGACGCTATGCCCAACAGTTCGCGTGGGAGGACGCCGACGCACTGGCGAGCGAGTGTCTGGCGCTGCTCGAACGCCTCGGCGGACGTCCCGCGACCTGGTGTGACGTCGCGGTCCTCGCCGGCCGGTGCCGGACGCGAGCCGGGCTCGACGGCAGCACCGAGATCCTGCACGCGGCCGCGACGACGGCACTCGACATCGGGGAGGACGCGATCGCCGCCGAAGCGATCGCCGAGCTCTGCCGTCTCGGCCCGACCTCGGAGATCGGCACGATCTCCGAGCAGCTCGGCGACCTGATCGATCGCGCCGACCTCTCCCTGTCCGACGAGGCGAGTCGAGCGCGGGTGCTGGGCGCAGCGGCGATGCTGTACTCGATCGCCGAGCCCGAACGCGGGCGCGACTCGTTCGAACGCGCGCTGGCGCTGGCGAGCTCCTCCGGGGCCGTCGACGTCGAGCGCGAGGTCCTGCCGTTGGCGGTCGTCTGCCTCGGCGGGCCGGCCGACCAAGAGCGACGGGAGGCGATCGTCGATCACATCATCGAGCGGTCTGCGGCCATGGGCGATCCACTCGTGTCCTGGGGAGCCGAGCACCTCCGGATGGCGAATCAGGTCCAGCGGGGCGATCCGGGGATGCGGACGACGCTGGCGACACTGCGGGAGCTGAGCGCGACGATGCGGTCGCGCGCACGCGAGTTCGAGACGTGCTTCTGGTCGTCTGCCGTCGCGCTGATCGACGGTGATGTCGACGCCTCCGAACAGTTCGCCAACGACCTGCTCGGCTTCGTCGGGAGCATCGCCGACTCGCGCGTCGTCGGCCTCTACGGAGGTTCGATGCTCGCCCTGCGCCTCACGGAGCAGCGGGCCGGCGAACTGCTTCCACCCCTGATCGACATCGCCTCGGAGCAGTCCGACGTCGGCGCCTGGCACGCGGCTGCGGCCGTTGCGGCGACCCAAGCCGGTGACCTCGACGTGGCGCGGCGCGAGCTCGCTGCCACGCTCGCCGACGATGGCCGTCTGCTGGCGCACGACTCGATCTACACCGCAGCACTCGTGTGTGCGGCCGAGGCCGCGAGCGTCGTCGGAGCTCGCGACCAGGTCGACTGGCTGCACTCCGCCCTCGAGCCGTGGTCGGGCAGGTGGTCGTTCTTCGGGGCCGGCACGTTCGGCCCGATCGATCTGTCGCTCGCCCGGTTGGCGAGTTCACGCGGCGACACGACCGATGCCCGTCGGTACCTCGATCGCACACGGCGCCAGGTCGACCGCCTCGACGCGCCGGTCTTCGCGTCGATGATCGACCAGGTCGAGGCCGCCGCCGACTGACCGCCCGTGCCGGGGGCGGTCGGTCGACGGACGGCCCGATCACGTCGCGGTCAGTCGACGTAGCCGTTCACGTCGACGACGAGGTCGGTGTCGGCGAACGAGTACAGACACACCTGACCCTTCGTGCCGACCTTGGCCAACACCGCATTCGGCACCACATCACCCGGCACATAGTTCACATTCGACGCCAACGGCAGATCCTCACCACACGGGAACACCGTCACGAACCCCGCACCCGACGGACCCACCGCCGTCACGTTCAACATCACCGCCGACGCACCAGCAGGCACTCCACCACGACCCGACACCGTCAACGCCAACGTCTCACCAGCACCCACACGACCAACACCTTCGAACTCACCATCCACCGTCGCATCCAACGGACCCGACCGCGTCTCCAACAACCGCGCCGGCACCAACGTCCCCAACGACGAACCCGACGGCACGAACCCGTTCACGTCGACGACCAGATCGGTCTCCGCGAACGAATACAGGCACACCTTGCCGCCCTCGCCGAGCTTGGCCAACACCGCATTCGGCACCACATCACCCGGCGCGTAGTTCAGGTTCGACGCCAAGGGCAGATCCTCACCACACGGGAACACCGTCACGAAGCCGGCCGACGACGGACCCACCGCCGTCACGTTGAACAATGCGGATTGTGCATCGGCGGGCACGCCGCCGCGACCGGCGACCTGGACCTCGACGACGGACCCGGCTCGCACGCGCCCGATCCCTTGCGACTCGCCGTCGGCCGTCGCGTCGTCCGGCCCCGTCCGGGTCTCGAGCAGCCGCTTCGGCGAGACGGCTGCGACGGTCGCGTCGGCGGGGGCGAACCCGCTCACGTCGACGAGCAGATCGGTCGTCGCGAACGAGTACAGGCACACCTTGCCGCCCTCGCCGAGCTTGGCCAACACCGCGTTCGGCACGACCGCACCCGGCATGTAGTTCAGGTTCGACGCCAACGGCAGATCCTCACCGCACGGGAACACCGTCACGAACCCTGCGGCATCGGGGCCGACGACGGTCACGTTGAGCAGGGCCGACTCGGCATCGCCGGGTACACCGCCGCGGCCCGCGACCTCGACCTCGAGAATCGAACCGGCCCGTACACGGCCGATCCCTTGTGACTCGCCGTCGACGGTCTCGTTGCCCTCGCCGACGCGGGTCTCCAACAGTCGCTTCGGCGACAACGGCACGAGCCCGTCGCCGTCGGGGACGAGGTCCCCGGAACCCTCGGAGAAGTTCAAGATCTTCTCCGGGGCCAGCTGGGGCTCGTAGGGCCATTCGGTGTCCTGGGTCCCGTTGCCGAGCAGTCCCGTCCCGTTCTCCCCCCAGCATGCGATCGTGCCGTCCGCCGAACGCACGCACCATGTGGCGCCGGCCACGGCGACCTCACGACCACTCGCGATGCCATCGACCGTGACCAGTGCGGCCTCCTCGTGCAGGGTCCCGTCGCCGAGCGGCCCGGTGCCCTGGCACACGACCGACCCGTTGCCGAGCACCGCGCACATCGAGTTGCCTCCGACCGCCACGTCGACCGCGCCCTGGAACTGGGGCAGCTCGGTCGGGCCGAGCACCGTGTCGGTGGCCGTGTCGAGCAGGAATCGGTTCCCCGAGTTGGTGCCCCAGCACGTGACCTTGGCGCCGGTTCGGATCGCACAGTTCTGGTGCACCGACTCGGCGTCGTCGATGCCGGGAACGCGGATCGGTG
>JAUHYJ010000363.1 GCA_030425785.1 Acidimicrobiia bacterium
GCTCATCGTGTCCTCGAGGACGTGCGCTTCGTCGAACACGACGACGTCGTGGTCGGGCAGGATCGCCCCGCCGCTGCCGACGTGCAACCCGTACAGATGGGTGTTGACCACGATGACGTCGGACACCTGGGCCCGCCGGCGAGCCGCCTCCGCGAAGCACTCGTCGCCCATCGGGCAACGCTCGGCTCCCGGGCACTCGTCGCTGCCGACGCTGACCGCCCGCCATGCGCCGTCGCTCGGGCTCCACTCCATCTCGGCCTGGTCGCCGGTGCGGCTCTGGCCGGCCCACTCCGCGATCTTCTTGATCTCGAGCTTGTGGAGGGCCGACATCTCCTCGAGTTCGAGCTGGCCGGTGTCGGCCTGTCCCATCTCGCGCAGCCGCTGCAGGCACACGTAGTTGCTCCGCCCCTTCAGCACCGCCCAGTCGACGTCGTGGCCGAGCTCGGAGAGCTCGCCGGCGAGGAGCGGCAGGTCCTTGGTGGCGAGCTGGTCCTGCAGGGCCTTGGTGGCGGTCGCGACGACGGTGCGCTTGCCCGACGTGATCGCCGGCACGAGGTAGGCGAGGGTCTTGCCCGTGCCGGTGCCGGCCTGCACGACGAGGTGCCGGCCCCGCGCGATCGACTCGCCGACGAGTTCGGCCATGTCGCGCTGACCCTTGCGGTCCTCGGCGGCCGGCAGGGCCGCCGTGACGCGTGCGAGCGCCTCGAGTGCCGCCGATCCGGCGGTCGGGTCGCTCATCGGGCGAGGGCGATCGCTCGGTCGAGGTCGTCGGCGTCGAAGTCGGGCCACGCCGCGTCGCTGAAGTGGATCTTCGCGCCGGCGCCCTGCCACAGCAGGAAGTTCGAGACTCGCTGCTCACCGGAGGTGCGCACCATCACGTCGACCGGCGGGAGCTCGGGCAGGTAGAGATGCTTGTCGATCGACTCGGGCGTGACCGGCTCGCCCGCCGCCCGCACGGCCCGGACGGCACTCATGAGCTCGGCGCGTCCGCCGTAGTCGAAGGCGACGGTCAGCACCATGCCGGTGTTCCCCGCCGTGTCGTTGATCGCCTTGCGGATCGCCCGTTGGACGTAGCGCGGCGTGCGAGCCGACGGAGAGTCGAACGGTCGGCCGATCCACTGGATGCGCACGTCGAGCTCGTTGAGCTCCTGGATCCGGCCGAACAGCTTCTCGTGCAGGCCGAGGATGTGGCGCACCTCGGACCGCGGCCGCACCCAGTTCTCGGTCGAGAACCCGAACACCGTGAGCCACCCGACGTCGCGGTCGACGGCGAGCCGCACGATCTCGGCCAGGTTCTCCTCGCCGGCGGTGTGACCGGCCGTGCGGGGGAGGTCACGCGATGCCGCCCAGCGCCCGTTGCCGTCCATGATGCAGGCGATGTGGAGCGGGCGTTCGACGGTCACAGGGCATCCACGTTACCGAGCCGTGGCGTGGGAGAATGGGCAGGTGAACGCCGCCCGCATCCGTACCGATCCGGCCGCCGGCGGGGACGCGCGCGAGAACTCGTCGCTGCGGCATCTCCTGGTGGTCGGCGGCACCCTCGCCGAGTGGGCCGAGCTCAGCGACGACGCCTGGGCGCAGCGCCTCAGCCTGCTCGGCGCACTGTGCCAGCGCGACCGCATCCCCTGGTTGACGATCCGCGCCTACGAAGAGGGCGACGACGCGCCGGCCCGGCCACCCGAGGCGCGCCGGTACCGCGTCGGTGACTGCGAGGTCATCGCCGACCCGCACGCCGCTGGTCGCCGTCGGTTCGCGGAGGCGATGCGGCGGCTCGAACCCGTCGACGAGGTGAACGAGGCGTCGGTCGCCGCGGTCCTGTACGAACCGGCCGACTGCGAGCCCGACCTCGTCGTCGTGCTCGGGCCGTCCACCCAGCTGCCGCCGTCGCTCGTGTGGGAGCTCGCGTATGCCGAGCTCGTGTTCATCGATGTCGCCTGGGCCGATCTCACCGCCGACCACGTCGCCGCCGCGATCGACGACTTCGCCAACCGCCGCCGTCGCTTCGGCGGGCTCGACACCGACTGATCGGGACGATCGGAAGATGGCCGGCGAGCTGTATCGGGACGTGGGCGTGGTGCTGCGCACCTACAAGCTCCGCGAGTCCGATCGCATCGTCGTGCTGATGACCGCCGACAACGGCAAGGTCCGCGCCGTGGCCAAGGGCGTCCGCAAGACCAAGTCGAAGTTCGGCGCGCGGCTCGAACCGATGAGCCACGTCCGCCTCCAGCTCTATCGCGGGCGCGAGCTCGACATCGTCACCCAGGCCGAGTCGGTCGAGCCGCTCGCGCCGATGCTGTCGACGCTCGACCGCGCCTCGCAGGGGATGGCGGCCATCGAGGCCGTCGATCAGCTCGGGCTCGAACGGGAACCGAACCCCCAGCTCTACCGGATGGCGGTCGGTGTGCTGCGCACGATCGCCGAGCGGCCGGCACCGTTGAACGTCCCGGCGTTCTACTGGAAGCTGCTCAGGGCCGAGGGGCTCGAACCCCAGCTCGACGCCTGTGTGCGCTGTGGTGAGGGGCCGCCCGAGACGGAACTGGTCGCGTTCGACCTCAACGAGGGCGGGGTCCAGTGCCGGGCGTGCCGGACCGGCGGGTCGGTCTCGCCGGGCGCCCTCGCCATCATGCGCGACATCTTCGGCGGTCGCCTGCACCAGGCCCTCGCGCTCGACGAGTCGCCACTCACGCACGAGGTCGGCTCGCTCGCCACGCGTGCGCTCGAGCACCACATCGAGCGACGGCTCAAGGCGGTCGCGATGTTCGAACGCCACTAGGTTGGCGCACATGCGCATCCGGCTGCGACAGATCGTGATGGTGGCCGCGGACCTCGAGGCCGCCGAGGCCGCGGTCGTCGATGCGCTCGGCGTCGACCTGTGTTACCGCGACCCGGGCGTGGCCACGTTCGGGTTGCGCAACGCGCTGTTCCCGGTCGGGGACAAGCTGCTCGAGATCGTGTCGCCGACCGAACCGGGCACGACCGCCGGGCGGTTCCTCGAGCGCCGAGGCGGCGACGGCGGCTACATGGTCATCGTCGAGACGGACGACCTCGACGACGCGCGGCGACGCATCGACGCCGCCGGAGCGCGCATCGTGTTCGAAGCCGCCGACGAGGGCGTGGTCGGCTTGCACCTGCATCCGGCCGACGTCGGGGGCGCGATCGTGTCGATCGACGCCACCGACACCTGGGGCGAGTGGCCGTGGGCCGGGCCGACGTGGCGCGACCACGTGCGGACCGACCGGGTCACCGACGTGCTCGGCGTGACGGTCGAGGCGGACGACCCCGACGCGATGGCGGCGCGCTGGTCCGCGGTGCTGGGACGTCCGGTCGACGGACGTCGAGTCGTCCTCGACGAGGGCGAGATCGAGTTCGTGCCGGCCGGCGATCG
Organism: Acidimicrobiia bacterium; assembly: GCA_030425785.1. Classification (GTDB taxonomy): domain Bacteria; phylum Actinomycetota; class Acidimicrobiia; order Acidimicrobiales; family Ilumatobacteraceae; genus Ilumatobacter. The sequence goes on from JAUHYJ010000363.1 coordinate 3,386, forward strand.
GGGCGAGGGCGTCGCCGGCTTCCGGCTCGCGGCCGCCGACGGTGCCGAACCGCTCGACACCGTCATCTGCGGCTGCCGGTTCACGAGCGCCTGATCGGCACCCGATCAGATCGTGGCGATCACTCGCCGCGGAACACCGGCGAGCGCTTCTCGACGAACGCCGCAGCCGCCTCGCGGTGGTCGGCCGTCGACATCGACCGCACCATGTTCGGCGCCTCGGCGTCGAGCGCCGTGGCCAGGTCGCAGGTGATCGCCCGGTTGAGGTTCTCCTTCATGAGCCGTTGCGCGATCGGTGCCCGCTCCGCGAGGTCACGGCACCACGCGAGGGCGGCCGTGTCGAAGCCGTCGTCGGGCAAGACCTGGTTGACGATGCCGAGCGCGAGCGCATCGGCGGCGGTCAGGCGCGGCGAGGTCCAGTACAGCTCCTTCGCCTTCGCCGGGCCGACGAGCTGGGTGAGGAACCAGGAGCCACCGAAGTCGCCCGACGCACCGACGTTGGCGAACGCCGTGACGAACAGCGCCCGTTCCGCTGCGAGGCGGATGTCGGCGGCGAGCGCGATCGACAGGCCGGCACCCGCGGCGGCGCCGGGGATCGCGGCGATCACCGGCTTGGGGTACTCGTGGAGCGCGAGCGAGACGGCGCGTTGTGAGGCTCGCAGGAAGGCGACCTTGTCGTCGGTCGCCGACGGGCGGCCCTCGCGCTCGCCACCTCGTTGGTTGGCCTCGTTCATGCCCTTGACGTCACCGCCGGCACAGAACGCGCCGCCCCGGCCGGTCACGAGCAGGACGCGGACCTCGGGGTCGAGGGCCAGCTGCGGCAGGACGGTACGGAACCCCTGGTAGATGCCGTCCGACAGGGCGTTGCGGCGCTCGGGCCGGTTGAACTCGATGACGCCCACGTGCCCGTCGACGTGGGCGAGGAGATGATCGGTACCGGTGTCGAGCGTGCGTGTCATGCCCGGAGCATGTCAGCTCGGGCCTGCCGCCGACGTGTCGTGTGGGGTCGTGTCGCGCCCGATTCCGTGCCACAATGCGGCGCATGGCACTGCTGTTGCGGGAGGGGTACGACCAGGGCGTCCAACTCGCCGACGAGCCCGCCGTGTGGGTCGTCGACAACTTCGTCACGCCCGACGAGTGTGCGCACATCCTCGAGATCGCCGAAGGGCG
>JAUHYJ010000364.1 GCA_030425785.1 Acidimicrobiia bacterium
GGTGTGGCTGAGACGTGGAACGTCGGTGTGCGCATGGGGCCGTGTTGCGGTGTGCCGGCGGCGGTCGGTCGGCGGCGCAGCGGCGGTCGAGTAGGTCGGTCGTGGTGAGGTGTTCCACGTGTCAGCGACTCGATGCCGGTGGGCGCGCCGACGGGGTGGGTCGACGGGGTGGGTCGGTGTGCGGATCGGCGTGCGTCGTCGGCGTGGTCTCGGTGTGGGTGTGGTCGGGGTTGTCGCTGAGACGTGGAACGGCGGTGGTCGGCGAGTGCGCTGATCGGGCCGATCGGTGTGCGGATCGGGGTGTGTCGCGGCGTGCCGGCTGCGGTCGGCCGGGGCCCACTCCGTCGTCGGCGTGGTTCTGGCGACGTGTGGCCGGGAGAATGTCGCTGAGACGTGGAACATCAGGGGTGGGCGACGATTCAGCCGGTCGCCGTCGACGTGGGGCGCCCGTGCGGGGACGAGTGAAGATCGCCGGACGAAGGGACGCTCGCGAGTCCATCGCGGATCCTCGCCGCCTCCCTGCGGATCCGCCAGAGCGTCGTGCGCGGCGCGCCGGCGAACCGGTACGTCGATCGCCCGGTCCGAGCGACCCGCCCGCGATCGACCTCCCACCGCAGGGCGTCCGAGACGATCTTGGATGGTCGTCCCCGGCCCCACGGCACTCCGATCTCCTCGCAGCGGCGCACCATGTCGGGGACCGTCAGCGGTGCGTGTGCCGAGGCGAGCATGTCGATGAGCAGGCGCCGGAGGTGGAGACCTCGGATGCGGCCGCGAACGGGTGGTGCGTTCATACCGCTGGGAAGACGGCGGGACCGGCGATCCGGCACGCTGTACCTGGAATCGCGCCGCGGCGCGTGTAGGTTCACGAACAACGGCTACACGACCGGGGAGGAAACGGACGTGGACGACAGCGTGAACAGCGAACACGGCGCGACGGCCGAGGATCGCGCGGCGCTCGAAGGCCAGCTGGCGATGCTCGGCGAGGAGAACGCGCATCTGCGTGCCCGTCTCGCCGACACGCCGAACCGGGTGCGTTCGCTCGAGGAACGCCTGCTCGAGACGAAGGGTCAGCTCGCACAGGCCACGGCGCAGAACGAGAAGCTCAGCTACACCTTGCGCGAGGCGCGCGAGCACATCGCTTCGCTGCGCGACGAGGTCGACAAGCTCACCCAGCCGCCGAATGCGTACGGCGTCGTCGTCGGCCTGAACGGCGACGAGACGATCGACATCCTGACGAGCGGCCGCAAGATGCGCGTCCAGGTCCACCCCGAGATCGACCTCGAATTGCTCGAGATCGGTGCCGAGGTCGCCTTGAACGAGAGTTTCAACGTGATCGACGCCCGGCCGCCCGACACGGTCGGCGACGTCGTGACGCTCAAAGAAGTCATGGACGACGGCGTGCGCGCCATCGTCGTCGGGCGCGCCGACGAAGAGCTCGTGTGCGAGCTCGCCACCGCACTGCGCGGTCACCGGCTCCGCAGCGGTGACATGCTCCGGCTCGACGCACGTTCGAACATGCTGCTCGAGGTCCTGCCCCGCGCCGAGGTCGAGGACTTGCTGCTCGAGGAAGTCCCGGACATCTCGTATGCCGACATCGGTGGTCTCGACACCCAGATCGAAGAGATCGCCGACGCCGTCGAGCTGCCCTTCCTCTACCAGGAACTGTTCGCCGAGCACCGGCTGCCGGCGCCCAAGGGCATCCTGCTCTACGGCCCGCCTGGATGTGGCAAGACCCTGATCGCCAAGGCGGTCGCGAACAGCCTCGCCAAGAAGGTGGCCGACAAGATGGGGGAGGGCAAGGGGCGCTCGTACTTCATCAACATCAAGGGCCCCGAGCTGCTGAACAAGTATGTCGGCGAGACCGAGCGCCAGATCCGCCTGGTGTTCCAGCGGGCGCGTGAGAAGAGCGAGGAGGGCTGGCCGGTCATCGTCTTCTTCGACGAGATGGACTCGATGTTCCGCACCCGCGGGTCGGGCATCAGCTCTGACATGGAGTCGACGATCGTGCCGCAGCTCCTCGCCGAGATCGACGGTGTCGAGGGTCTGCGCAACGTCATCGTGATCGGCGCGACCAACCGTGAGGACCTGATCGACCCGGCGATCCTGCGCCCGGGGCGGCTCGACGTGAAGATCAAGATCGAGCGTCCGTCGGCCGCCGCCGCCAAGCAGATCTTCTCGCGCTACCTCACCGACGAGATCCCGATCATGGAGGGCGAGGACGTCCCGGTGATGATCGATCGCACCGTCGAGGAGATGTACCGCGACGACGACGCCAACCGCTTCCTCGAGGTCACGTACCAGAACGGCGACAAGGAGGTCCTGTACTACAAGGACTTCGCATCGGGCGCCATGATCGAGAACATCGTGCGGCGGGCGAAGAAGCTCGCCATCAAGCGGGTGATCGGGGGCGGCGCCCGCGGTGTGTGCGCCGACGACCTGGTCGCGTCGATCAAGCAGGAGTACAAGGAACACGAGGACCTGCCGAACACGACGAACCCCGACGACTGGGCGAAGATCTCGGGCAAGAAGGGCGAGCGGATCGTCTTCATTCGCACCCTCGTGAACCAGGGCGACGACGACCCGATGGGCGGTCGCACGATCGAGCGCACCCAGACCGGCCAGTACCTGTAGCCGACCGTGCCACCGGTACCGATCCGTCTGTCGTGGCGGACGTGGTGGCGGGTCGCGGCGGCGGTCCTCCTCGCGTTCGCGGCCGGCGTCGTGGCGGCGACCGACACCGTCGCGTGGTGGTGGCGGATCGTCGGCGCCGCCGCGTTCGTCGTCGTGTTCGCCGCTGCGCTCGACGTCGTCGTGTACCACCGGACCTGGGACGTCGACGGGCGACGATGGTGGATCCCGAGCCTGATCGCACGTGGGCGCATCATCCCCGTCGACGATCAGCGTGTCGTCGAGCTGCGCTCCACGTTCCCGGTCCGGCTCGCCGTGACCGGATCGAAGGGTGAGCGAACCCTGGCGATGAACCCGCTCGTCAGCTATCGCGACCTCGACCGCTGGTTCGACCGCATCGCCGTCGCCTGATCGAACCGGCCGTGGCCGCGTGTCAGGCCGCGTATCAGATGGCGGTCCCGCGTCTCTCTGTCCGTAGGACCAGGGCGAGGGGGTTGGTCATGAGACGACGGGACGTCGCGAAACCGAAAGCGCCGCGCCGAGCCGGACGCAGGGTGCCGGTGTCGGATGCCACACTGCGGCGCGATCTGGTGTTGCGGGCGTGGGCCCGGCAGGTGGAGTGGTGATCCGGTTCAGCGCATCGCTGCGGAGATCAGCTCGAGGCTGCGGATCCGGTCGTCGACGTCGTAGGTGGCGGCGGTGATCATCAGCTCGTTCGCATGGGTGCGGTGGACGAGATGACGCAGCCCCTCGGCGACGCGTTCGGCGCTGCCGATCAGCTGCTCGGTCGGCATGTTGCGAGCCGACTCGGCATCCGGATGCTTCGGGGCCTCGTCCGGCGACACGAGTGGGTGGCGACGGTTGGTCCGGATGCCCAACCGCAGGATGCGACTCGGAAGCCCGATCCGGTCGGCCTCGGCATCGGTCTCGGCTGCCAGCGCACCGACCCCGACGATCAGGTACGGCTCGTCGAGCACCGGTGACGGCTCGAACCGATCGAGGTACAGCTGCGACGCGAGGTCGGTGTGGCCGGTGTCGAAGTGGTGGGCGTACGCGAACGGCAACCCGAGCATCCCCGCGAGCTGCGCGCTGAAGCCGGACGAGCCGAGCAACGCGATCAGCGGCGAGCTCGTCGCGGCCGGGGTGGCACGGAACCGGCGCCACATGCCGTCCTCGCCCCGCTCGTCACCGAGCATCCCCATCACGCTGATCAGGTCGCGCGGGAACGCCTCGACGCTCTCGTGCGGGTGGCGCCCGAAGGCGGACGCGGTCATCGGATCGGTCCCCGGCGCGCGCCCGATACCGAGATCGATGCGGCCCGGGTGCAGCGCTTCGAGGAGCGCGAACTGCTCGGCGATCGCGAGCGGTGCGTGGTTCGGCAGCATCACACCGCCGGACCCGACGCGGATGCTCGACGTCTGTGCCGCCAGGTGGGCGGCGAGCACCCCTGGCGTGGTCGACGCGACCGTTGCCATGTTGTGGTGCTCGGCGACCCAGAACCGCCGGAATCCGAGCCGTTCCGCGTGTTGCGCGAGCTGGGTCGTGTGATCGAGCGCGAGGGCGGTCGTGCCACCGTCGCGCACGACGGACAGATCGAGCACCGAGAGCGGGATCACCCCACGAACGGTATCGCCGTCGGGTGCCGCCACTGCGCCGGGTGTTCCCGTGCGGTGGGGGATAGGGTGCGCGTATGGCGATCCCCAAGGTCTGCGGCATCGAGACCGAGTACGGGATCGTCGTGCGCGGCGGCGACAACAACCCGGTCACCGCATCGTCGCTGCTCATCAACGCGTACGTGTCGGCGACGTCGAAGAAGGTCGGCTGGGACTTCGAGGACGAGACGCCCGCGAACGACGCCCGCGGCTTCAACCTCGACGAGGTCTTCGCGCCGGAGATCGAGACTTCGC
>JAUHYJ010000365.1 GCA_030425785.1 Acidimicrobiia bacterium
CCCGCGATCCACCGATTCCCCGCTGCGATGGCGCGACGGATCCACGCCCTGTGCATCGAGCTCACCGAGCGCTGGCACGGTGCGGCCGAGTCGCTGTGGGCCGACGGCTGCGACGGCGCGACGCTCGCACGGCGGCTGCGCTCGCTGCCGGGGTTCGGGCCGGAGAAGACGAAGATCTTCATCGCCCTGCTCGCCAAGCGCTTCGACGTCCGGCCGGACGGATGGGACGAGGCTGCCGGGGTGTTCGCCGACGACGAGCCACGCACCATCGCCGACTGCGCCGATGCGGACTCGCTCGCTGCGGTCCGCGCATGGAAGGCCGCGCAGAAGGCCGCCGGGAAGGACAAGCAGGGTCGTCGGGTCGAGGCCTGACGCCGACACCTGAAGCCGACCGGGGCACCGCCCTACACTCGGCCGCGTGCCCGATCCCCGCCACGACGACTACCACGTGCCGGTCGATCCGGCCGCCGAGAACAACCCGCACGGCATCGCGCTGCGGATGGTCGGCTCCGGTCGGCACGTGCTCGAGATCGGCTGCTGGAGTGGCCACGTCACCGAGCACCTGGTCGCAGCCGGCAACACGGTCGTCGGTGTCGAGATCGACGCCGACGCGGCCGCCCGCAACACGTTCGTCGAGCGGATGCACGTCGTCGACCTCGACACCGTCACGCTGACCTCCGTCGAGCACGACCGGTTCGACGCGATCGTGCTCGGCGACGTGCTCGAGCACCTGCGCGACCCGGCTGCCGTGCTGGCCGATCTCGTGCAACTCCTCACCGACGACGGGGTCGTGGTGATCTCGGTGCCCCACGTCGGCCACGTCGACGTCCGGCTTCATCTCCTCTCGGGTCGATGGGAGTACCAGCCCGACGGGTTGCTCGACACGACGCACCTGCGCTGGTTCACCCGCGCGAGCCTCCGGGAGCTCCTGGCCGGCGTCGGGTTCGTGGCGACCGAGCTCGACCCCGTGCGCTTCGAGCGCGGTGTCAGTGGCCTGGCGGTCGACGAACCGATCCCCCACGACGCGCTGCGGTACGTCGACGACGACCCCGACAGCCGGGTCTTCCAGTTCGTGATCACGGCGCGACGCGCCGACCGTGTCGACGACGAGGACGACGCGTTGGCCCCGATCGTGGTCGAGCACGACGACCTCGACGCCCGACGAGCCGCCGACACCGAACGCGTGCTGGCCGACGTCGACGCACTGCGCGAGGCGATCGCGCACCGCGATCGCGAGATCGACGCGCTGCGCAACGAACTCGATGCCTGGAAGCACTCGAAGCTGGCGCGAGCGATGTCGCCGCTCCGGGCGGTCTACGCCCGGATCCGGCGCCGCTGACCGACCTGCTCGACCGCTCGCTCGCCGAGACGCGCCGCACCACCGGCCAGGCCCGCGGCGAGTGCCTTGGCGTGCAGGCCGATCGGCTGGTGACGCAGGCGCCGGACGGACAGCCACACCGCCCCACCGATCGTCCGCGGCGAGCCGTGACGGAACGCGCACCACAGCCGGTTGCGCTCCTGCAGGTACCGCGTCCGATCGGGCGCGCTCGCCGTCGACGCCGAACCGACGTGTTCGACCACCGAGTCGCCGACGAGCCGGTACTCGAACTCGAGTCGGCGACCTCGTTCGGCGAGATCGATGTCCTCGTAGTAGAGGAAGAAGCGCTCGTCGAAGCCTCCGGTCGCGTCGACGAACTCGGCAGTCGCCGCGAACGCGCCGCCGGTGAAGTGGTCGATCGGCCGGGTGCCGACGTCGACGTCCGGCTCACCGATGCCGATGTCACGACCGGCGCCGTCCGCGCCGACCTCGACGCCGAGGCTGTTGATCGTCGGCACGGCCCGATCGGCGTAGAGCAGCTTCGGCTGCGCGACGCCGACGCCCGGCTCGGCGAGCGCCGCGACGAGCGGCCGAACCCAGCCGGAACGCACGATGACGTCGTCGTTCAGCAGCAGCATCGTGTCGGCGCCGAGCTCGGCGGCCCGCGCGAACCCGACGTTCGCAGCAGCGCCGTACCCCCGATTGTCGACCCGCACGACCTCGACGGGCGACCCCGGGCCGGACGCGGCGCTCCCGGTGTCGACCACGACGATGCGATCGACATCACCGGCGGCGAGCAGCGCGTCGAGGCAGCGATCGAGCAGCCCGGCCGGCGGCGCGTGGGTCACGACGACGGCGGCGATCACCGTCCGAACGGTACAGTTCGGCCCCATGACATCCTCCATCCTCGTGACCGGCGGCGCCGGCTACATCGGTTCGCACACGGTCCGCGCACTCCGCGAGCGCGGCGACCGTGTCGTCGTGCTCGACACGCTCGAGCTGGGGAACTCGGACTTCGTCGGCGATGCCACCCTCGTGGTCGGCGACATCGCCGACCACGATCTCGTCGTCGACACCTGCCGCGAGCACGACGTCGACGCGGTCGTGCACTTCGCGGCGTACAAGTCGGTCGGCGAATCGATGCAGCATCCGTCCAAGTACTTCGCGAACAACGTCGACGGCTCCCGCCGCCTCGTCGACGCCGTGCTCGCCGCCGGCGTCGATCGCATCGTGTTCTCGTCGTCGTGCTCGGTGTACGGCACCCCCGACATCGTGCCCGTCACCGAGGAGGCGTCGGTCGACCCCGAGTCGGTGTACGCCGAGTCGAAGGCGATGGTCGAGCGGATCCTCGCGTGGTACGGCAAGATCGCCGGCCTGCGGAGCGTGTCGTTGCGCTACTTCAACGCCGCCGGGGCGAGCTCCGACGCCGCCATCGGCGAGGACTGGACGTACAGCATCAACCTGATCCCGCTGGCGATCCGGGCGCTGCTCCTCGGCGACCAGGAGCTGCAGGTGTTCGGCGACGACTACGACACGCCCGACGGCAGCTGCATCCGCGACTACATCCACGTCGACGATCTGGCCGCAGCCCATCTGGCATCGCTCGACTACCTCGCGTCAGGTGGCGAGACCACCGTGGTCAACCTCGGGACGGGGGTCGGCTCGTCGGTCCTCGACGTGATCCGGACGATCGAGCGGGTCGCCGGACGACCCGTGCCGCACCGGATCGTCGACCGTCGCGCCGGCGACCCGGTCGAGACCTATGCCGACCCGGCCCACGCCCGCAACGTGCTCGGATGGGAAGCGCGCCACGATCTCGACGCGATCATCGAGTCGGCGCTGCGGTGGCACGAGCAACAACTCACGACGAGTTCCTGAGGCCGTGCGCACGGCGTCCCCCCGCCCACGCGTCGTCGTCGAACCGGCCTCGTCACCGGCGGTGACGTGCATCGTAGTGACGTACGGGTCGGGGCCGATCGTGTTGCGATGCCTCGAGACGCTCGCCGCCACGCTGCGCGACGACGCGATCGCGTTCGACGTCGTGGTCGTCGACAACGAGCACCGCTGGGCCCACTCGCGCACCCGGCGACTGCTCGCACTCGCCACCGCCGGTGTCCGCGTGATCGCTCCGGGCCGCAACCTCGGGTTCGCCGGCGGCAACAACGTCGCCGTCCGGGACACGACGAGCGAGCTGCTGGCCTTCGTCAACCCCGACATCGAATTCCGGCCGGGTTGGTTCCCGCCGCTGGTCGCTGCCCTGGATCGCGCGACCATCGCATCCCCGGTGCTGCTCAACGCCGACGGCACGATCCAGGAGACCGGTCACCTCGTCGCGGCCGACGGATCGACCTGGCCGATCACCGACGACGTCGACGACGGAGCGATCGTCGAGCGGCCCTACGCGTCGGCGGCGTGCTGGGTGATGCGGCGGGGCGACTTCGAGCGACTCGGCGGCTTCGACACGACCTATCACCCCGCCTACTACGAGGATGCCGACCTCGGCTTGCGGGCCGCGGTCGACGGCGCCGGCACCGTCGTCGTCGGGGCATCACGCGTGGTCCACGCCCGGGGCGGATCGACCACGAGCAGTGCGCCGCCCGACATCAGCGCCCAGCGTGGCGTGTTCCGTCGACGCTGGGCGAGCCACCTCGTGACCTGCCCACCGCCGCCGGGCTGACGCGGGCGGTCGATCGGTCCGTCAGTCGTCCGCCGGCGCCGCGACCCGGACCAACTCGGTGATCGTCTCGTCGAGTTGATCGAGCCGGGCCTCGAGCGCGTCGAGGCGCGTCGTCGCAGCGGTGAGCCGCTCCGTCAGATCATCGGTGACCGCACGCAGCTGCTCGGGCACGTCGCCCGCGGCCCGGGCGAGCGGGTCGATCAGGTTAATGGTGGCACCGAGGTCGGCGACCTGGCGCTGCAGGTCCTGGATGGCGGCCGCCTGCCCGGCGAACTCGGCACGGGTCTGATCTCCGCCGCGGACGATCCATCCCAGCATGCGCTTCATGTCGTTGCTCCCACCCGGGCAGTGTCGCAGATCTCGGCGATCCGGCGCCCCACCGCGGCCAGCGACGGCTGCGACGCCATGGTCGCCCTGCCGGCCTCGACGAGCGAGCCGCGCCATGCGGCGTCGGTCAGCATCCGTCGCATCGCGTCAGCGGCCTGATCGAGGTCCGGGTCGGCCCAGACAGCGCCCGGCGGCAGGTA
>JAUHYJ010000366.1 GCA_030425785.1 Acidimicrobiia bacterium
GCAAACGGCGGGTGGTGGCGACGGCGTAGGGTCGCTCGCATGCGAGCTGTGGTGTGCAAGGAGTTCGGTCCGCCGGAGAACCTGGTGGTCGAGGAGGTCGACGAGCCGACCCCGGAGGCGGGGCAGCTGCTGATCGAGGTGCAGGCGGCATCGGTCACGTTCCCCGACACCTTGATGCTCGAGGACAAGTACCAGTTCAAGACCGGTCTGCCGTACATCCCCGGCACCGAGGGCGCCGGCACCGTGGTCGCGATCGGTGACGGCGTGCAGGGCTGGTCGGTCGGCGACCGGGTCGCCGGTGGGCTCGGCACCACCGGGGCATTCGCCGAGCGGATGGTGATCCCGGCCCTCAGCGCGCGTCGGCTGCCCGACAACGTGGCCTTCGACGTCGTCACCGGGCTGAACTACGCGTACGGCACCACGCTGTACGGGCTGAAGTACCGCGCCGACCTGCAGCCCGGCGAGACGATGCTCGTCACCGGTGCCGGTGGCGCGGTCGGGCTCTCCGCCGTCGAGATCGGCAAGCTGATGGGGGCTCGTGTCATCGCCGCCGCGTCCAGCGACGAGAAGCTCGACCTGTGCCGCGAGCGCGGCGCCGACGAGGTCATCAACTACTCGACCGAGGATCTGAAGAACCGCGCCAAGGAGCTCACCGACGGACGCGGCGTCGACGTCGTCTACGACTGCGTCGGTGGCGACAAGGCCGAACAGGCGCTGCGAGCGATCGGGTGGGAGGGCCGCTTCCTCGTGATCGGGTTCACCGCCGGGATCCCGTCGATCCCGCTCAACCTGGCGCTCCTCAAGAGCTGCCAGATCATCGGCGTGTTCTACGGCGCGATGACCGCCCGAGAGCCGGAGAGGAACGCGTCGATCAGCAACCAGCTGATCGAGTGGGTCGCCAACGGCGATCTGCAGCCGCACGTGTCGGGCCACTTCCCGCTCGAACGCGCCGGCGAGGCGCTGCGTGCCCTGATCGATCGCAAGGCCGCCGGCAAGCTCGTCGTCACCCCGAACGCCTGATCGACGACACGACCGTCGATCGGAGGTGCGCGTCCGATCGACGTCATCCCCACATGAACCAGATGCCGTGCGCCGACCTCGGTCGCCTGCTGCTTGACCGGACGCCCGACCGTCGTCACGCTTCAGGGGTGCGAACCGTGCGCCACGTCCTCGACCGCCTCCGTCGCCTCATCCGGTCCCGGCCACCGGTCGCGAGGGCTTCCGCGTCCCGCGATCGCGCCCGGTTCGAGGCCGACACGTTCGGGCGGCAGGGCGGCGTCGGCTGACGGTCGCGACCTTCAGCGCTTGCTGACGAACTCGTCCGCTCCCATCACGCCGATCGCCTGGGCGCTGCGTTCGAGCCGGTCGGCGGGCAGCCGCGCACCGGTGGAATCCGCCAACCGCGTCATCATCTCGAAGTTCGCGGCGACTGCGGCGGCGTCGACCATGAACGCTTCGTCGCTCACGTCGGCGAGCGCGGCGCGCGCTCGCGCCAACTCGTCGTCGTCCGCGGTCGCACAGGCCGTCGCAAACCGGAGCAACTCGTCGCCGCGCTCGAGCCTGGTGTCGCCTTCGCCGGCCGCCACCGCGGCGAGATCGACCTCCCCGCCCGTCGTTGCAGTGCTCCAACTGAGCATGCTGGCGTGCGCCGTCGTTCAAAAGAAGCACTCGCGCAGCTGTGCCACACGAGCGGCGACGAGCTCCATCTGGGCCCGGCTCAACCCGCCCTCGCGCCGGGACCAGTCGGCGTGGATCATGTCCTCCTCGGGCATGTACTGCGCGTCGGCCATCCGCCACGTGTTGACCTGCTCGGCCGGCACCGCGGTGTAGGCCTGCACGACCGCCGCGACCTCGTCGGCCGGGGCGGCGACCGGCACCCAGTTCAGCTCGGCATCGGCGAGCGCCGGGTGCTCACGACTCGGCTCACCCGCGATCGGCTCGGGGAACGGCGGCACCTCGACGCCGGCATTCCGGCAGAAGTGCACGACGGCCGCCACCGAGGACGCGATCGCGCACAGCTCGACATACGCCAGCTCGCCGATCTCGTCCATCACCGCCCGGGCGACGTCACGGCTCACCGTGGCGGCGTGGCGACCGATGCGGTAGGCGACGTCGTGTGCGACATCGGCCACGATCCGCTCACCCGGCAGTCGGTCGGAGGTCGTCACCCCGACCCACGGCGGCAGCGGATCGTCGTCGTCGATCGCGAGCCGCACCGTGGTCGCCAGCTCGACCCGTTCGGCCGCGGTCCACCACGTGCCCGGCGATGCGATGTGCTCCCACGCCAGCCGATGCGCCTCGGCGAGGTCGTCGCGGACCGTCGTACCACCCACACCGACATCCTCGCAGAACGACGTGGGCGAGCGAATCTCGGAGAAATTCTGCGTGAGGATGTCCATCGGACAGGATCCGTTCGTGGTCATGGTGCCGAGCCACTCGGCACCATCCCCGAACACGTTCCAAGGAGGAACACCATGGCCCACTATCTGCTCTCCGTCTGGCACGACGACGAGGTCGAGTACGACCCGACCGTGCCGCCCACCGACGACATGCAGCGCATGTTCGACCAGGTCGGCGCGTTCAACGAAGAGCTCCAGGCGAAGGGTGCCTGGGTCTTCGCCGGCGGACTGTACGGCGCCTCGTCAGCCACCGTCGTCCGCCCCGACGGCGACCAGGTCTCGATGACCGACGGCCCCTACGCCGAGACGAAGGAGTACATGGGCGGCTTCTGGATCATCGACGCGCCCGACCTGGACACGGCCCTCGACTGGGCCCGGCGTGGCGCGATCGCCTGCGAAGGCCCGGTCGAGGTCCGTCCCTTCCACGACGCCTGACCCGGCCGCCATCACCATCATCACCACCGCCACCATCACCAGCACCGCGCATCCGAGGAGGATGTTCACCATGGCTCAGTACCTGCTGTCCGTCTGGCACGACGACGACTTCGAGTACGACCCCGACGCTCCGCTTCCCGCCGACATGGAGCGCTTGCACGCCCAGGTCGGCGCCTTCAACCAGCAGGCGGAGGACGCCGGCGTCTGGGTGTTCGCCGGCGGCCTGCAGCCCGCGGCGACGGCGAGCGTCGCCCGCCCCACCGACGGCGACATCTCGATGACCGACGGCCCCTACGCCGAGAGCAAGGAGCTGATGGGAGGCTTCTGGGTGTTCGAATGCGCGGACCTCGATGCCGCCAAGCAGTGGGCGATGCGCGCCGCGGCCGCCTGCGAGGGACCGGTCGAGGTCCGGCCGTTCCAGGGCGAGTGAGCGAGGTCGACCTCTCCGAGGTGTACCGACGTGAGGTCGGTCGCTGCACGGCAACGCTGATCCGCGTCCTCGGCGACATCGACATCGCCGAGGACGCAGTGGCGGAGGCGTTCGCGATCGCCGCCGAGCGCTGGCCGGAGACCGGCGTGCCGCCGAACCCGGGCGGCTGGATCACCACGACCGCCCGGAACCGTGCGATCGACCGGATCCGGCGCGAGTCGACCCGCACCGACCGCTACCTCGCCGCCCACCGACTCGACGCCGACATGGACGAACCCATCGATCCGCTCGAGCACGACCTCGACGCCTTCGTCGACGTCGTCCCCGACGACCAACTCCGACTGATCTTCCTGTGCTGCCACCCGGCCCTGTCGCCCGATGCCCAGGTCGCCTTGACGCTGCGCCTGCTCGGCGGGCTCGAGACCACGGAGATCGCGCGATCGTTCCTCGTCCCCGAGGCGACGATGGCGAAGCGGATCGTGCGGGCCAAGCGCAAGCTGCGGCACAACCATGCGAGCTACCGCATCCCGTCGGCTGCCGAGCTCCCCGACCGCCTCCACACGGCGCTGACCGCGATCTCGCTCGTGTTCACCGAGGGCCACACGGCCACGTCGGGCGCCGACCTCACCCGGGCCGACCTGTCGAACGAGGCGATCCGACTCGCCCGCACGCTCGCCGAGCTGATGCCCGACGAGCCGGAGGCGATCGGGCTGCTCGCACTGCTCCTGCTGACCGAGGCCCGACGCCCGGCCCGGACCGACGAGCACGGTGCGATGGTCCGGCTCGGCGATCAGGACCGGCCGCGCTGGGACCGGTCGCTGATCGAGGAAGGTCATCAGCTCGTGCGAGCGTGCCTGCGGCGCAACCAGCCGGGCCCGTTCCAGATCCAGGCCGCCATCGCCGCCGTCCACGACGCCGTCACGGCCGACGCAACCGGCTGGGACCAGATCGTCGCCCTCTACGACCAGCTGCTGGCGATGCGACCGAACGCCGTGGTCGCGCTGAACCGGGCCGTCGCCGTCGCCGAACTCGACGGACCGGCCCGCGGGCTGGCCGAACTCGACCGCACCGTCGACGCCGCGACGGTCTCGGACTACCAGCCGTTCCACGCGACCCGTGCCGACCTGCTCGCGCGAAGCGGGCGAACGACCGAGGCGATCGCGGCCTACGACGCTGCCATCGAACGAACGGGGAACGCCGTCGAGCGCGACTTCCTGATCGGCCGCCGCGCCGAGGCCATGGCCGGCGGGGACGGCG
>JAUHYJ010000367.1 GCA_030425785.1 Acidimicrobiia bacterium
AACGGTGACTACGCGATCGAGACCGTCGTCGAGAAGCGCGGCATCAACGTGCTGATCCCCGAACTGCACGACGCCGGCGCCACGGACATGCTCGAGCTCCCGATCACCAAGATCATCCCCTGAGGCCCTGGTGATGTTGCGCGGCACCGTCACCGAGTTCGACGAGGGCAAGGGGCTCGGCACCGTCGCGGCCGACGACGGTCAGGGCTATCTGTTCCACGTGATCGAGATCGCCGACGGCACGCGCACGATCGACGTCGGTCAATCCGTCAGCTTCCAGCCGCTGCCGAAGTTCGGGAAGCTCCAGGCCGGTCGCGTCCACAAGCTGTGACCGTCGAACGGCGCAACGACCCGGGCGTCGAGCGGGAACGCCGCATCATCGACGTCCTGATGGCGCTGGGGGAGGGTGAGGTCACCACCTACGGCGACGTCGCCGAGGTCGCGGGCTACCCGAAGCAGTCACGGCTGGTCGGCCGGATCCTGTCGACGACCGACCTCGACGTGCCCTGGTGGCGCGTCGTGAACGTGCAGGGCCGCCTGGTGCCCGGCCAGGAACGACGCCAGGCCGGTCTGTTGCGCGAGGAGGATGTCCTGGTCCGCAACGGCAAGGTCGTCCGCGCGCCCATCGGCCGCTTCGCCGGTCGGGAGATCTGACGGCCATCCCGGCGGGATGTGGCCGTCGGCGGGTGACCTCAGTCGTCGGCGTCGCCGGGCGAAGCCGACGTGACGGTGACATACGCCATGCGGATGTTGGCGAGGGCGTCACGCATCGTCGGGGCGTCGTCGCCGAGTCGGTCGCCCAGGCCCTCGACCACGGCTGCCATGGCGTCGATCGCCAACGATGCGGCATCGAGATCGGGGTCGTCGGCCGACAGGTGGATCGCACCGAGTTCGAACAGGCCCATCACGTGGTTGGTGACGACGACCTCGGCCGGCACCTCCGCCAGGCGGGCCTTGGCCTCGGCCATCGCAGCTTCGATCTCGGCGGCCTGATCGTCGACATGGCCGGGTGCGTGGTCGGATTCCTCGCTCACGTGCGATACCCTACCGAGGTCGGTCGCCACGGCGACCGGCCCACAACTGAGGCGAAGTGGGGCATCCGGGCTCGTCCGGCGTGCTCCCACCCGGCCACCACGGGCCCCGGCCCGTTCCGTGCGTTCCGGGTCGATGACGATCACGGCCCGCCAGGCCACGCTCGCTCAGCGGGCTTCCTGGTCGGTCCTGCTCCGCACGGACACGATCCGAACCGACTTCGCGTCGAGCAGACCGACAACGCAACGACTGGGAGGTCGACCCATTGCACAGGAGTGATCAGTCATAGCTGGCAACCGCGACAACCGTGACCAACATCGGATCAACGATCGGATCCGGGCCCGAGAGGTCCGCCTGATCGGCCCCGATGGCGATCAGCTCGGCATCAAGCCGGTTCCCGAAGCACTCCGGATGGCCCGTGGCCTCGAACTCGACCTCGTCGAAGTCGCTGCCAACGCCAATCCGCCCGTGTGCCGGATCATGGACTACGGCAAGTTCCGCTACGAAGAGGCGCAGAAGGCCAAAGAGGCCCGCAAGAAGTCGTCGAACGTGTCGATCAAGGAAGTCAAGTTCCGTCCGAAGATCGGCAAGG
Organism: Acidimicrobiia bacterium; assembly: GCA_030425785.1. Classification (GTDB taxonomy): domain Bacteria; phylum Actinomycetota; class Acidimicrobiia; order Acidimicrobiales; family Ilumatobacteraceae; genus Ilumatobacter. The sequence goes on from JAUHYJ010000367.1 coordinate 1,625, forward strand.
GCGACTTCGACACCAAGATGCGTCACCTCGTCGAGTTCATCGAGGACGGACACAAGGTCAAGGTCACCCTCCAGTTCCGGGGTCGCGAGATGGCCCATCCGGAGCTCGGTCGCAAGATCCTCGACGACGTGATCGACGGCGTCGGCCCGAAGGCCAAGGTCGAGAATCAGGCACGGATGGAGGGGCGCAGCATGTCGATGGTTCTCGCTCCCGACAAGAAGGCGATGGACGCCATGAAGAAGGCCGAGGCCGAGGCCGAGAAGCAGGCGGCCGTCGATGCCGCCGAGGCGGCCGAGGCCGACGATACGTCGGCACCCCCCAACACCACAGGAGACGAATGATGCCGAAGATGAAGACCTCGAAGACCGCCGCCAAGCGGTTCAAGAAGACCGGCAGTGGCCGGCTGCGTCACGAGCAGCAGAACAACCAGCACAAGTTCGAGGTCAAGTCCTCGAGCCGGAAGCACCGCCTCGATCGCGATGCCGATGTGCATCCGACCGACGAGAAGAAGATCAAGCGACTGCTCGGCGAGCGCTGAGTCGACGATCACGAGAACGCAACAAGGAGACTGATCAACGATGGCACGCGTCAAGCGCGGTGTGGCGTCCAAGCAGCGTCACAAGAAGGTCCTCAAGCAGGCCAAGGGCTATTACGGCAACAAGAGCCGCTCGTACCGGGCGGCGAACGAGCAGCTGCTCCACAGCGGGCAGTACGCGTTCCGGGACCGCCGGGCAAAGAAGGGCGAGTTCCGTCGTCTCTGGATCCAGCGGATCAACGCCGCCTGCCGCCAGAACGACATGAGCTACAGCCGGTTCATCGCCGGCCTCAACGCCGCCGGCATCGAGGTCGACCGCAAGATCCTCGCCGATCTCGCCGTCACCGACGCCGCCGCGTTCTCGGCGCTCGTCGCCCAGGCGAAGGCTGCTCTGTAAGGAGTCGTTCGCTGGACGAACCACTCACCTTCAAGAACCCGAAGGTCCAAGAACTGCGGCGCCTCCTGGGGCGCCGCAGTTCGCGTTCGGACAGCGGCACGTTCGTCGTCGAGGGCGGCGTCCTGATCGGCGAGGCGGTGTCGGCCGGATGGACCGTCGAGGCGGAGTTCGTCGCGACCGGGGCCGAGCCGATCACCGGGGGACCCTGGTTCGCGTTGGCGGAGGGGGTCGTCGAACGGGTGGCCACGACCGAACGGCCGCAGCCGCACCTGGCGGTCGTGCGGATGCCCGACGTCACGACGTCGCCGTCGGACCACGATCTGATCGTCGTCGCCGACACACTGAACGACCCCGGCAACCTGGGGACGATCCTGCGATCGTCGGAGGCGGCCGGCATCGACGCCGTCGTGCTGACGCCCGGGTCGGTCGACCCGTTCAACCCCAAGGTGGTGCGTGCGTCGGCCGGAGCCCTGTTCCACGTGCCGACCCTGACCGCGACGCTCGACGAGGTCCGCTCGGCCGGATTCCGTCTGGTGGGCACGTCGTCGCACCTCGGGATGCCACACGACGAGCTCGACTGGTCGGGGCGTGTCGCCATCGTGCTCGGCAGCGAGGCCCACGGTCTCGCCGACGACGCGCCGGTCGACGCCTGGGTCCGCATCGCCCACCGGGGCCGAGCCGAGAGCCTCAACGTGGCGATGGCGGCGACCGTGCTGGTCTTCGAAGCCGCGCGGCAGCGACGCTGAACCGACTCAGGGGGTCGTCGACGTCGTCGTCGAGGTGCTCGATGTGGTGCTCGTCGTGCTCGTCGACGTCGTCGTGCTCGTCGATGTCGTCGTGGTGGTCGTCGGAGGCACGCTCGTCGTGGTGGTCGATGTCGTCGTGGTCGTCGTCGAGGTCGTGGTGGTGCTCGTGGTCGTCGTCGGGAACAGCGGCGACCCGTCGGTGTGTGCGCCGGTCAGCCACACGGCGACCGCGTCGCGGATGAACGCGGCCCGGGCTGCGGTGCCCTCGGCCCGCAGGTGCACCGAGTCGACGTACAGCGTCGAGTCGTTGGCGGCGTCGGTGAGCGCCCAGTCGGCGAGGAGGCAGCGCGGCTGGGTGGCGCACCACTCGCGGAGCGCCGCCGAGTACGCGTCCTGGCCGGCCGTACGCGTGCTGCCGGCCCGAGCCTTGGTCGTCAGGAACACCACGGGACGGCTTCCCGTGAGCGCCATCGCGTCGTTCCAGTGATCGATCCAGCCGGCACGGTTGAACACTCCCGCATCGTTGGTGCCGAGCGCCACCACGACGATGTCGCCGAGGCGGTTGTCCTGGGCGAGCAGTCGCAGCAGCTCGAGCCCCGACGGTGCACAGCTGTCGTTGCCCGGGTCGGGTTCGTCGAGCAGCAGCAGGCGGCTGCCACCGCCCGGCGGGAAGACGCGGCACTGCCAGCCGTACGCCAGGGAACGCCCGCCGACCCCGTCGACGATCGACGCGCACCCGATGTCGGCCAGCCGCTCTCGATGCAGCCGGCTCTGCCCGGCCATGAGCGAGTCGCCGACGACGGCGACCTCGCACCCCGCGGTGGCCGGCAGGTTCGGCAGCTCCCAGGTCGGGGTCTGCGTCGCGCGGCCGTCGTCGAGCTCGACGAGCAGGATCCGGGTCGCATGATCGGCCTCGCCGGTCACCGGGAGAGCTGCGATCGTCTGGAAGTCGCGCACGGCGTTCGTCGTCTCGGGGCCGTAGACGCCGTCCGGTCGCAACGTCGTGCCGGTGACGTTGACGAGCATCCGCTGCAGCGTCATGACCTCAGGCCCCTCGTCGCCTTCGGCGAGCGTCTCGAGGAAGATGGAGGGGTCGATCGTCGTGCTGGTCGTCGAGCTCGACGACGACGTGCTCGTGGGTGTCGTCGTCGTGGACGCCCGGTCGGTGGTCGACGTCGAGATCAGCACCGTCGTGCTGGTCGCTCGAGTGGTGG
>JAUHYJ010000368.1 GCA_030425785.1 Acidimicrobiia bacterium
ATGGGACAAGCGATCCTCCTGGTCGTCGACGGCTTTGCCAACGGCGAAGAGGGCGACTACAGCCTCGACATCGACGCGGTCATCCAGCCGTGCGCGACCCAGGATCTGGGCTCCGCCCTCCCCGTCACCGCGATGGCCTCCACCGTCGGACAGCCCGACCGCCTGACGTCGACGTGCGTCCCCAATCCCGCGTCCGACGTCACGTTCCGCTGGCAGGCCCCCGAGGCGGGCAACTACCTGATCGACACCGCCGGCTCGTCGTTCGACACGGTGCTCTACGTCCTCGAAGGCGCGTGCGGCTTCACCGAGCTCACGTGCAACGACGACGATTCCGGGACGCCGCAGTCGCAGGTGGCCGTGGCGCTCGAGGCCGGCGAGGAGATCACGATCGTGGTCGACGGTGTCCGATCGGCGACGGTGTCCGAGGCGAACTTGACCGGCGCACCCTGACCGCGGCCACGGCCATCCGGACCGGTCGGCGACGGATGGGCCCGGAGCGCACGTGTCGGGCGGATGAACAGTCGGTGCACTCCCAGCGCCCGCTGCACACGACGCGTAGCGTCGCCGACGACACGCACACCTGTCGCCATCGCACGTGTGCGTCATCGCACCTGTCGTCATCACACCTGTCGTCATGGAGGTCACCGATGCTCAAGCACGCCGCCACACCGGGAACCGTCACCTTCTCGCTCGCCGTCACCGATGTCGACCAAGCGGTCTCGGTCGTCGGCGAGTTCAACGACTGGAACCCCTACGCCCACCCGTTGAAGAAGCGCAGCAACGGTACGCGCCGCGTCAAGGTCGAACTGACGCCGGGACGCGCCTACCGGTTCAAGTACCTGGCCGCCGACGGGAACTGGATGACCGACCCCGACGCCGCGACGGCCGACAACGGCATGGCCGGCGTCGACTCACTCGTCGTGGTCTGAGCGACGTGGTCTGAGCGACGTGGTCTGAGCGTCGTGGTCTGAGCGACGGGGCCGGGACGTCAGGCGTCGACCGTCGCGCGATTCGCCTCGATCCACGCTTCGAGCACCGGGCCGGACTCGAAGCTCGTGATCAGGGCGTAGCGCGGGGCGCCACCGTTGTGCACCACGACGTGCCAGAGCCGCTGGGTGTCGACGACGAAGCGCGCGCCGCGATGCAGTGGCACGCGCCGCTCGGTGGAGGGGTCGGGCAGGCCGTCGGCGTCGTTGTCCATGAGCAGCATGTAGCTGTCGGGGTTGTCGGTGAGCTCGACCCACGAGCGCACGACCCACCCCTCGCCGTCGGGGTTGAAGCGGTTGTTGTCGTCGCGGTGGATCGACCGCATGGCGGTCTCGCGGTCCTGCGGCTCGAGCTTGATGATGCGAACCCGGCCGAAGTTGGCGCCGACGTCGTCGACGTAGTCGCGCAGCGTCGGCGCGATCTCGGCGTTCGAGGTCCACAGGGCGTCCTTGTCGGTCTTGCCCTTGTCCCAGAACCCACGGCAGTCGAGCTCACCGTCGGCGGACGCGATCGGGGCGAAGTTGGTGTCGCCGCCCGACTTCCAGTCCATGTACTCGAGCGATTCCCACTCGGTCGACGGTACGTCGACCGGCATCGGTGCCAGCTCGACCACGCCCGTGTCGTCCAGCACCGGCATGCGGTAGTGGTCGGTGACGAGCGGGATCTTCACGCTCCAGTGATCCTGGTTCGGCCAGAAAGTCATGGCCCACAGTCTACGAAGACCACGCCGACGACATCAGGGCACTCCACCACAAAAGGACCTTGGTCACATCGAGGCGCCACGACCCGGCACTCGTGGACGACGATGCTCGACCCTGCTCGACCCTGCTCGACGATGGTCGACGACAACGCGTCGGCCGGGCGTCGACCCGACCGTCGGTCAGGGCGCCTCGGTCGTCGTCGTGGTCGTCGGCAGCGTGGTGTCGACACGCACGTTCGGGATCTTGAGTTCCTGGCCGGGGAAGATCTCGCCGCTCTCGGGCAACCGGTTGAGCCGGATGATCTCGGCCGCCGACGTCTCGTACGCCTTCGCGATCTCGTTGACGTTGTCGCCCGACTGGACGATGTACACGATGTCGCGCGGGTCGATCGTCGTGGCCGGCACCGTGGTCGACGTCGTGGTCCGGATCGGGGGCAGGGTCTCGACCGCGCTCGACGACGCCGTGCCGCACGCAGCGACGACGAGCGCCGACGCGATCAGGGTGAGGAGGAGTGTGCGGTGCATCGTGGTGTGGCGGTCGGGTGGTGCGTGGAGCTGGTGTCGGTGACGTCGGACGCGCCGTCGGGGCGGACGATCCGGTCCGGGAGGACCCGACGGGACGATCCGGTCGACCAGATCGTAGGCGCGAGTCCTAGGGTTCTCCACGTGATCCCCCAGCTCGCCGCAGCCGTCCCCGATGCCCGCGCCGCCGATCGCGAGTACTCGATCGACGCCGGCGGCGTGCAGATCGCGCTCCACGAGTGGGGCGACCAGGGCGCTCCCGTGCTCGTGCTGGCCCACGGCGGGTTCGACTTCGCCCGCACGTTCGACACGTTCGCGCCGCGGTTCGTCGACGCCGGGTGGCGAGTCGTGGCCTGGGACCATCGCGGCCACGGCGACAGTGCCCACACCGAGCTCTATTCCTGGGACGCCGACCTGCGCGACGCCAGCGCCGTGTTCGATCACGTCGCCGGCCGCTCCCCCGTCCCCGTCGTCGGGCACTCGAAGGGCGGCGCGCTGATGCTCAACCTGGCCGACGCCGAGCCGTTCCGGTTCCGCCAGCTCGTCAACATCGACGGCATCCCGTCGAAGCGGCCGATCCCCGACATCGCGGAGCACGAGCGCACCAAGATGCTCGCCGGCGAGATCACCGGCTGGCTCGACCATCGTGCCCGCACCGCCGGCAGCCTCCGCAAGCCCGGGACGATCGACGAGTTGGCCGAACGACGGGGTCGGATGAACCCTCGACTGTCGACCGACTGGCTCCGGTACCTGGTCACGGTCGGCGCCTACGAGAGCGGCGACGGGTGGCGTTGGAAGCTCGACCCGTCGATGCGTTTCGGCGGCTTCGGCCCGTGGCGGCCCGAGTGGGCACTCATGAAGCTGGCCGGGCTGGGGGTGCCGTTCTACGGGATGCTGGTCGAGATCGAGGAGGCGATGGGGTGGGGTACCGACCCCGACGAGGTCCGGCCCTACGTGCCCGAGGGCGGCCGACTCGACGTGATCGACGGGGCCGGTCACTTCGCCCACATCGAGCGTCCCGACGACATCGCCGGACGGATCATCGAGTTCCTGGGGACGCCCGCATGAGCGGCGCACCCACCCTCATCGAGCACAACCGGGTGCGGCTCGCGCTCCACACCCTCCGGTCGGCCGACGTCGCCGGCGGGCCCGACCTCTTGTTGCTGCACGGGCTCGGCGAGTCGTCACCGGTCGAGGTGCCGGCCTTCGCTGCTGCCTGGCCGGGGCCGATTCACGCGCTCGACTTCACCGGGCACGGCGCGAGCACCCGGCCGACGGGCGGTGGCTACACCGCCGAGATCCTGATGGCCGACGCGGATGCCGCCGTCCGGCACCTGACGACCACGTCGACCGGCGCGACGACCATCGTCGGCCGCGGTCTCGGCGGCTACATCGGGCTCCTCGTCGGCGGCGCCCGGGCCGAGCAGGTCCGCGGCGTCGTGATCGCCGACGGACCAGGGTTGTCGGGCGGACCCAGCGTGCCGACGTCGCAGCCGGTCGTGCGGGTCGAGCCGGTCGACTCGAACCCCGACCCGTACGCGCTCGTCGAGCTCGGACGGGATCTGCGCCCACGCGACTACGCCACCGCGTTCGTCCGGCTCGCGATCGAGGGCAGCGGGCTCGACGACCCGGTCACGGTCACCGCCCGGTTCCGGCCCCGCTGGCTCCAGGCGGTCGTCGAGCAGCCCGGTGTCGCCGAAGCGGGCTCGATCGCCGAAGCACTCGCCCGCTACCACGGCTGAGTCGACCCACGTCGGCGGCCCAGGCGGTCTGTGTTCTCGATGATCGGCGTCGCCGTCCGGCCGATCGTCGGTCTCGTGGACGGACGCGCAGTCGACCGGACGTGACGAGGTTGCACGGCAACGCCCCACCGACTCGCCGGCACGACGCTCACGCAGTGACGACGGTCGATGACGACAACAGCATCACGACCACAGCATCACGACCACGACGACACGATCACCACGACACGATCACGACGACAACATCTCGGCGACACGGTCCACGACGACAACACGATCACCACGACAACATCTCGGCGACACGGTCCACGACGACAACCCGATCACCACGACACGATCACGACGACCACATCTCGACGACACGGTCCACGACGACAACCCGATCACGACGACAACAGCATCACCACGACACGTTGCGAGGTCGGCCGGGATCGGCCGGGTCACCAGCGGACGGTGTGCGGGTGGCGGCAGCGTCGGCATCGATCCGCTGAGCGGCGAGCTTGCCCGACAACAGCACCATCGGCACCCCGAGCCCCGGCGTGGTGCCGGCGCCGGCGCCGGCG
>JAUHYJ010000369.1 GCA_030425785.1 Acidimicrobiia bacterium
GGTCGAGGTCGTACTCCGACTGGTGGAACACGCCCACGTCTTCGTCGAGGGGTTCGCTCCCGGCACCGCCGAGGCGATGGGGCTCGGTTGGGGCGCCGTGTCGGATCGCAACGACCGGATCGTGTACGGGTCACTCAGCGCGTTCGGCGACGACGGTCCCTACGCCGGGCGTCCAGGGTTCGACCACGTGGTGCAGGCCGTGTCGGGCACCATGTGGTCGACGGGCTTCGAGGGCGGGCCGCCGATCAAGGTCGGTGCGCCGTACCTCGACTACGGCGGCGGCCTCCTGCTCGCCTTCGGTGTGCTCGCCGGCATCCTCGAACAGCGTCGCACGGGCCAGCCCACGCGGATCGACGTCACCATGCTCGACGCCGGGCTGCTCATGAACGCTGCCGCGCTCGTGAACACGCAGGCAACGGGCCGCAGCCCGCAGCGAACCGGCAACAACGCCTTCAGCGGTGCGGTCGCGTCGGGCGCGTTCGAGACCGCCGACGGTTGGTTGATGCTGGCCGCGAACAAGGCCCGCCATCACCGCCGCCTCGAGGAGCTGCTCCACGTCGAGCTCGTTCCCGGTGACGTCGACGAGGCGCGCGCCCGGCTCGCACCGATCTTCCTGACCCGCACGGCAGCAGAATGGGAGCGGTACCTCAACGACGAGGGCGTACCGGCGGCACTCGTGCGTGACCTCTCCCAGTTGACGGCGGAGGGCCACCCGCACGCACGAGGGATGCTCCGACCGGTGGAGGGGTGCGACGGCGGCGAGGACGGCCCACTGCACCTCCCCGGCACCGGCGTCCGGATCGGTGGTGTGATGCCGGGACCGACGGCACCGCCGCCGGCGCTCGGCGAGCACACCCGGCGGGTACTCGAACTCGCCCGCTACCGCGCCGACGAGGTCGACGACCTGCTCGACCGGGGCGTCGTGGCGACGGCGGCCGACTGACGTCAGTCGTCGCTGCCGCCGCCCGGCACGAGCCGGTGCACGTCGTAGACGCTGTCGATCCGCCGGATCGTGTTCAGGACCGACGCCATCTGCTGGGCATTCGACAACTCGAGCTGGAACCGCATCTTGGCCACCCGGTCGCCACCGGTGAGCGTCTCGCACCCGAGGATGTTCACGCCCATGTCGGCGAGCGTGTTCGCGACGTCGCGCAGCAGCCGAGTGCGGTCGAGCGCGACGACCTCGACCCCCGCGACGATCAGCTGCTCGGCGTTGTCGACGTCCCAGTCGACCTCGATCAGGCGCATCGCCTGCTCCTCGGAGAGGCTGGTGGCGTTCGCACAGTCGGCACGGTGCACGCTGACGCCGCGACCGCGGGTGACGAACCCGATGATCTCGTCACCGGGGATGGGCGTGCAGCACTGCGCAAGGCGCACCATGACGTCGTCGAGACCCTCGACGTGGACGCCGATGGTGCCACGGTCGGTGCGCTCGTGGCGACGCGCCTCGCGCACCGTGGCGGGCAACTGCTCGTGATCGGGCGGCGCGTCGCCGCGCAACGAGCGCCCGATCCGATGCGACACGCTGCGGGCCGAGACGTGGCCCTCGCCGATCGCGGCGAGGAAGGTGTCGACGTCGGTGTAGCTGTGCTCGACGATGGCTTCGGCGAACGCGTCACTGTGCCAGATCTTCTGGACCGGCAGGCCGTCGCGGCGCAGCTCGTCGGTGAGCTGCTCGCGGCCCTGCTCGATCATGTCGTCTCGACGCTCGCGGCTGAACCACTGCCGGATCTTGTTCTGTGCCTTGTGGGAGACGACGAACTGCAGCCAGTCCTGCGAGGGGGCGGCCGTCTCGACCTTCGAGGTGAAGATCTCGCAGGTGTCGCCGCTCTGCAGCTGATGATCGAGCGCGACGAGCCGGCCGTTGACCTTCGACCCGATGCAGGCGTGTCCGACCTCGGTGTGCACGGCGTACGCGAAGTCGACCGGTGTCGACCCGACCGGCAAGGTGATGACCTTGCCCTTCGGCGTGAACACGAAGACCTCGTCCTGCTCGAGGTCGGACTTCAGGTTCGCCATGAACTGGGCCGGGTCGGTGACCTCGGCCTGCCAGTCGAGCAGGCGGTTGAGCCAGTCGATGTCGCCGGCGTCGCCCTGGTCCTTGTAGGCCCAGTGGGCGGCGACGCCCCACTCGGCGCGCTGGTGCATCTCGTGGGTGCGGATCTGGACCTCGAGCGGTCGCCCCTGCGGCCCGATCACGGTCGTGTGCAGGCTCTGGTACAGGTTGAACTTCGGGACGGCGATGTAGTCCTTGAATCGGCCCGGTACCGGTCGCCAGTGGCCATGGATCGAGCCGAGTGCCGCGTAGCAGTCCTTGATCGAGTCGACGATGACACGCACCGCAACGATGTCGAAGATCTCGTCGAACTCGCGACCCTTGACGACCATCTTTTCGTAGATCGACCAGAGGTGCTTGCCGCGGCCGGTCACCTCGGCCTCGATCCCGAGCGCCTTCAGCCGGCTCGAGATCTGTCCGATCGCCTGCGCCAGGTGCACCTCGCGCTCGGGCGTGCGGGTCGCCACCAGGTGGTCGAGCTCGGCGTAGCGCTTCGGGTGCAACGCCGCGAACGAGAGGTCCTCGAGCTGCTGCTTGATCTCCTGGATGCCGAGCCGGTGCGCCAACGGCGCATAGATGTCGATCGTCTCCTGGGCGATCCGGCGCTGCTTCTCCGGGGACATGCCGGCGAGCGTGCGCATGTTGTGCAAGCGGTCGGCGAGCTTGATGACCAGGACCCGGAGATCCTTGGCCATCGCGACCAGCATCTTGCGCATCGTGGCGGCCTGCTGGGCCTCACGTGAATCGAACTGGATGCGCTCGAGCTTGGTGACGCCGTCGACGATCCAGGCGACCTCGGCCCCGAACTGCGCCTCGACGTCGCCGACGGTGATCTCGGTGTCTTCGACCGCGTCGTGCAGCAGGGCGGCGGCGATCGAGATCTCGTCGAGGCCGATGTCGGCGACGATGTGCGCGACGGACAGCGGGTGGTTGATGTAGCTCTCGCCGCTCGAGCGACGTTGCGAGCGGTGGGCGTCGGCGGCGACGTGGAACGCCCGGTTGATCGTGTCGACCTTGGCCTTCGGGTGGTGCGCCCGATAGCTCTTGAGCAGCGGCACCAGCTCGCCGGCCGCGGCAGGTCCGCTTCGACGCCAGGGCAGGACGCGGTCGACGGTCGACATCAGGGCCTCAGTACGAGACCAGGCTCTCGACTCGGTGGCCGGCCAGACGCTCGCGTCCGCCCAGCGCGTCCAGCTCGATCATGACCCCCACGCCGAGCACCCGCCCGCCCAGCGCCTCGACCAGCTTGCACGTCGCGGCGGCCGTCCCACCGGTGGCGAGCACGTCGTCGACGACGAGCACCGGCTCGTCGGGATGGATGGCGTCCCGGTGGATCTCGAGCTTGTCGCTGCCGTACTCGAGCTCGTACTCCTCGCGGGCGACCGCCCACGGGAGCTTGCCGGCCTTGCGGACCGGGACGAACCCGGCACGGAGGCGGTACGCGACCGGGGCCGCCAGGATGAACCCCCGGGACTCGACACCGACCACCCGACTCACCGAGACATCGTGGAACCTGCTGACGAGGTCGTCGATCGCCCGCCCGAACGCCGCCTCGTCACCGAGCAGCGGGGTGATGTCGCGAAACGTCACCCCCGCCTGCGGGTAGTCGGCGATCGCCCGGATGTGTTCGCGAGCCCACGACGAATCTGCTGCCATGACCGAAGGGTACCGTCCACGACACGCGGACGGCCGCAACGTCGGGCGTCAGCGCTTCTTCTTCTTGCGCGGGCGTGGCGGGTGGCTGAGCGCGGTGGCCGCGTCCGACGCCGATCCGGGGCGGGCCGCGGCCGGTGCCTCGGCGGCGGGTGCCCCGGAGTCGTCGTCACGGCTGCGGCCGCGTCGGCCGCGACGCGGCTGATCGTCGGCGGCCTCGGCGGCCTCGGCCCGCGTGCGGCGGCTGCCGATGCCACCGCCCATCACCATGTCGCGCAGCGGCTCACCGACAGCACGCGGGATGTTGCGCTCGGCCCAGTTGCTGTCGCTCCGCTTGAGCAGACCGAGGATCGGCGCGGCGACCAGGATCGACGAGTACGCACCGGTGACCATGCCGACGAGCAGAGCGAGCGCGAACTCGGCGAGGGTCGACTGACCGAGCAGCCCGGCGCCGATGAACAGCAGCGAGACGACCGGCACGATCGACGACAAGCTCGTCGTCAGCGACCGCATGAGCACCTGGTTCATCGAGACGTTGATGATGTCGTCGTACGGCGGCTTGTGGGCCGCGAACCGGGCCTCGTTCTCCTTGACCCGGTCGAACACGACGATCGTGTCGTAGAGCGAATAGCCGAGGATCGTGAGGAACGCGATCACGGTCGGCGGGGTCACCACGAACTGGAAGATCGAGTAGATGCCGACGCTGATCAGCACGTCGTGCAGCATCGCGACGATCGCCGCGACGGCCATCCGCCACTCGAACCGCAGTGAGATGAACACCGCGACGACCAGCA
>JAUHYJ010000370.1 GCA_030425785.1 Acidimicrobiia bacterium
CAGCTTGGACGAGTCGACGAGCGCCTCGCTCGCCAGGATGCGTTGGGTCAGCTCGGAGTGGCCCATCTCGAGCGAGAAGAACAGCACCGGCTTGGCCGCCCGCATCGCCACGTTGGTCGCCATGCCGAGCAGGAACGCCGACTTGCCCATGGCGGGACGGGCGCCGACGATGTACAGCGCGTTCTCCTGCAACCCCGACAACAGTTCGTCGAGATCGGCGTAGCCGCTCGGGACGCCGGTGATCGTGTCGCCGCGGTCGTAGGTGGCCTGCAGGTGGTCCATCACCTGGGGCAGCAGCTCTTCGATCTGGCGGGTCGAGTCGGTGACGCGCTGCTCGGCGACGTTGAACACCTTCGACTCGGCCTCGTCGAGCGCCTTCATGACGTCGTCGGGTTCGCTGTAGCCGATCTCGGCGATGTCGCCGGCGGCGAAGATCAGCTGACGAAGCAGCGCCGTCTCCTGGACGATCTTGGCGTAGTGACCCGCCGACGAGATGGCCGGCGTGGTGTTCTGCAGTTCGTGCAGCGCGCCGGGACCACCGACCTCGTCGATCAGCCCGGCACGGCGCAGCTCGTCGGCGACGGTGACGGTGTCGGCCGGTGCGCCCTGGGAGTACAGCGAGCGGATGGCGTCGAAGATGTGGCGGTTGGCCGGCCGGTAGAAGTCGGCCGGCATGAGGCCCATCTCGCTGACGATGCCGATCGCTTCGCGAGACAGCAGCATCGCACCGAGCACCGATTCTTCGGCGTCGATGTTGTGCGGCGGGACGCGCCCGCGCGAACTCTGGGATGGTCGTTCGTCGCGTGGTCGGAAGTCGCCGCCGCCGGTTTCGATCGGGAAGTACTCGTCACCAGCCATGGGGACACCAGCCTGCCGGGAAACCCCTGTGTGGAGGAAGGGGACAAGGGTGTGGACTTGCTGTGAATTGCACGTGGACACCGGGGTCGCCCATGTGTACAAGTCTGACGCGGGGGTGCGCGCGAGTTGCGCGCCCCCCGATGGTCACCCGTTCTGTTCGAGGCAGGTGGCGATCTCGGTGATGTCGTCGGGGTTGCCGGTCGAGCGGAACACGATGTCGTCGACACGGCCGACCTCGTAGCCCCAGTCGGAGTCGGTGTAGCCCGCCTCGGCGACGTCGGCCTGCTCCGACGAACCGTACTCCTCGACCGTGCCGCCCCAGCCGGCGCCCTTCTCCCACACGATCATGTCGACGATGCCGAGGTTCGCTCGCATGTCGTCGTTCATGCCGGTGTTCGACTCGTCCGGTGGCGTCACGGTCATGCCGGCGGTTTCGAGACACGGCTGCGAGGCAGCGATCACGCCGCTGCCGCCCTCGTCGGCCGTTTCCGCCGTGACCGTCGTGTCGCTCACCGCATCGTCCGCCGAGTCGGCCGACTCCTCGGCCGAGGCGGCGGGTTCGGCCGCCGGTTCGTCGTCACCCCCGCCGCACGCCGCCAACGAGGCGATCAGCGCCAGCCCGAGAGTCGAATGCCACACACGCTTGCTCATGGGTCCATCGAACACGGCCGTGGACACGGCAGACAGTGGGCTACCCACCCCACCCCACTCCGGCTACCCGGAGTACAGGGGTCGGATACGTTTCGTCGCACACCTGCGCGCTCCACGGCGCTGGATCGACGAAACGTATCCGACCCCATCGTCTCCGGACGCGACAGAGCCCGGCCTCCGAAGAGGCCGGGCCCTGCAGAGCAGCGGCGTTGCTTACGCTTCTTGGATGTCGAGGGTGATGGGGAACGAGACCTCGGGATGGAGGCTCGCCTTCACCTGGTGCTGACCGAGGGTGCGGATCGGGTCGTCGATGATGATCGCCTTGCGGTCGATCTCGATGCCGGTCTGCTCGGCCACGGCGGCGACGATCTCGGCGTCGTGGATCGAGCCGAACAGCTTGCCGTCGTGCGACTTGGCCGTCAGGGTGATGACCTTCGGCACGAGGGTCGACGCCACCGTCGTGGCGGCATCACGGTCGGACGCGTCCCGCAGGTCGCGGGCCTTGCGCATCTTGGCGGCCTGCTCGATCGCGCCGGCGCTCGCCTGCATCGCCTTGCCCTTGGGGAGCAGGAAGTTGCGGGCGTGGCCGTCGGCGACATCGACGATGTCGCCGCGCTTGCCGAGCCCGTCGACGTCGGTGCGGAGAATCACCTGCATGATCAGTCCTCGCTCTCGTCGGTCGTCGCCTCGCCGCCCTCGACCTGGCTGTCGACGTCGTCGTTGTCGGCGCCCTCGGACTGGTCGTTGCGGTTCTCGTCACGCGGGCCACGACGATCGTCGCGGTCGCGACGGCCGCCGCGCGGCGCCGAGGCGACGCGGTTGGCGTACGGGAGCAGCGCCATCTCGCGGGCGATCTTGATCGCCTTCGCGACATCAGCCTGCTGCTGACGGTCGTTGCCCGAGACCCGCATGTTGCGGATCTTGGCGCGGTCGCTCATGAAGCGGCTGAGCAGGTCGACGTCCTTGTAGTCGACGTACTCGACCTTCTCGATGACGAGCGGGCTGGTCTTCTTCTTGTACTTGCGGGGGTTCTCAGGCTTCCCGCGGCCTCGTTGGGCTTTCTTCGCCATGTGGGATCAGGTCCTTGCTGATGATCAGAGATTCGGGTCGTGGGTCAGAACGGCTCTTCGTCGCCGTAGATGGGGTCGGGCTCGCGCTGGCCGCCGCCACCACCGCCGCCGGAGTTGCCGCCGCCGCCGAAGTCGCCCCCGGTGCGTTCGTTGCGCTCGATCTGGGCCTGCGCCCAGCGCAGACTCGGGCCGACCTCGTCGGCGATGACCTCGACGACGCTGCGCTTCTCGCCGTCCTGGGTCTCCCACGAGCGCTGCTCGAGCCGACCGGTGACGATCGTGCGCGAGCCCTTGGTGAGGGTCGCCGCGACGTTCTCGCCGAGGTCGCCCCAGCAGACGATGTTGAAGAACGAGGTCTGCTCTTGCCACTCGTTGTTCTGCATGTACCGGCGGTTGACGGCGAGACCGAAGCTGGCGACGCCGCGGCCGCCGGTGGTGTACCGGAGCTCGGGGTCGCGGGTGAGGTTCCCGATCAGGGTGACGGAGTTCGATGCCATGTGGTGGCTCCCTTCGTGTGTGCCCGACCCGGGGTCAGGCGCTGACCGCCATGCCGCGGCGCTCGGCCTCGGCCTCGGGCAGTCGGATGACCTTGTGGCGGACGATGTCGTCCGCGAGACGGAGCTGGCGCTCGAGCTCGTCGAGCGCGCCACCGTCGGCGACGCACTCGATGACGAAGTAGAAACCGGCTTCCTTCTTGTTGATCGGGTAGGCGAAGGCGCGCTTGCCCCACCAATCGGGCTTGCCGTGGATCGAGCCCCCGGCCGCGGTGATCGCGTCGACACACGTCTTGGTGTACGACTGGGCCTTGGGTTCGTCGACGTCGCCGTCGACGATGACCATCAACTCATAGGCACGCATCATGCGTGGTGCACTCCCTTCGGACTGCGAGCGGACCCGGTGGCCCGCCCTGTGGCCCCCACATGCCCGTGCGAGGCGGTGGGAGCAGGGTGGATATGTCGCCGCCAGGGTATCGGCCGCGCGCTGCACATGCTCACGAGCATGCACGAGGGGTGTGACGACGATGCTGGTCGCCGCCCGCCACCCACCCGGTTGCCGGCGCGAAACGGACCGAGTCGGTCACAGCCGCTCCAGCAGACGTCGGCCCGGTCAGGTCGCGTCGCTCGGCCGCCGTGTCACGATTCTGGCCGTGGGAGCGACTTGATGGGTGTGAGCTTCGAGGCGTTCGTGGAGGCGAGTGGGCGACGGTTGCGCGCCGCACTCGTGGCCGCGTTCGGCCCCGACGTCGGCGCCGACGCGACCGCGGAGGCCCTGGCCTACGGCTGGGAGCACTGGGATCGCATCGAGACGATGGCGAATCCGGTCGGCTACCTGTTCCGCGTCGGCCAGAACGCCGGACGCCGACTCGTCGGTCACCGACCGGGCTTTCCCGACCCACCCACCGAGCGGTTGCCGGAATTCGAGCCCGCGCTGCTGCCCGCCCTGGCCGAGCTCACGGAGCAGCAACGCACGGCGTTCGTGCTCGTCCACGGCTACGGCTGGCCGATCGTCGAGGTCGCCGAGCTCGTCGGGGTGAGCCATTCGACCGTCCGGACACACCTCGCCCGCGCCATGTCACACCTACGGGATGCCTTGGAGGTCCACCAACATGCGAACTGACGAACAGATCGCCGACCAGACCCGCTCCTACTTCGAGTGGCTCGAGCACGACCTCGGGCCGATCGCCATGCCGGCCGGGGGTCCGCACGAACTCGCCGAGCCGGCAGCCGGCTCGCGAGGCCGACGAGGCCTGCTCGTCGCCGCGTGCGTCGTGCTGTTGTTCGGGGCGGTGGTGGGGATCACGAAGCTCGGCGAACGTCCCGCACGCGCACCGGCCGCGCCACCGGTCGCGCCACCGTCCGCCGGCGGGATCGAGACGCCGGAGCCGGCGTGGTACGCGCCGATCCGCGCGGCGC
>JAUHYJ010000371.1 GCA_030425785.1 Acidimicrobiia bacterium
ATCCGCATCATGCGGTTGCCGCCCGTGCCGACCAGGAGCGGCAGCGGCGACTGCACCGGCTTGGGATCGGCGGGCGCGTCGGTGATCGTGTAGTACTCGCCGTCGAACGTGGTGCGGTCCTCGTTCAGGAGCGACCGGACGATCTGGATCGCCTCCTCGAAGCGGTCGACGCGCTGCTTGGGTGGCTGCAGTTCGATGCCGTAGGCGCGGTGTTCGTTGATCTGCCAGCCGGCACCGAGGCCCAGCACGAAGCGTCCGCCCGAGAGGTGGTCGATGGTCGCGGCCCGGTTCGCCAACAGCGCCGGGTGGTGGACCGAGGTCGGTGAGACCAGCGGGCCCACACGCACGCGCTCGGTGACCGCGGCGATGGCGGGCAGGATCGCCCAGCACTCGTGGGTGACCCCGGGCACGATCTCCTCGCTGCCCGTGTTCGGCATGTAGTGGTCGGCGTACCAGACGCCGTGGAAGCCGTTGGTGTCGGCCCACCTGGCGGTGTCGAGCACCTCTGCGGGGTCGATGGTCATGGCCGGCCAGACGGAGAACTTCATCGTCCGTCACGGTAGCCGGATGCGGTCGGCGAGCCGCAGGTCGGGTCAGGCGCGCACCCAGCGGACGAGCGTGCCGGCGTCCTCGCTGCCGAGGAGGGCGCCGTCGTCGGGGGTGAACGCGAGGTCGGTGATCGTCGCGCCGGTCCCGGTCAGCTCGGCGAGCGGTGCGCCCGTGTCGGCGGACCAGATCCCGACCCGGTCGTTGCCGTGCGCGACGGCGACGAGCGCGCCGTCGTGCGACACGGCGATCGCGGTCGGTCGGAACTCGGTCGTGGCGAGCACCCGGAGTTGCTCGCCCGTCAGGGCGTCGATGACGGCCAGGTTGCCGACCAGGTCGACGGTGAGCAGTTCGTTGTCGTCGGGAGTCCGGCCGCGCGCGACGAGTTGGCGGTAGCCGCCCACGGGGGCGTCGTAGGCGGTGAGGTACGTCCCGTCCTCGACGTTCCAGACCTGGACGCGTGCCACGTCGTCGGCGACGACGAGGTAGCGGTCGTCCGGTGTGACGGTCATGTCGAGCAGTGGGGCGCCGTCGGAGGGCGTGGTCCAGGCGATCTCGCCCGTCGCCGGGTCGACCCGCTGCACCGTGAAGTCGTGTGACGTGACGAGTGCCGCCGTCCCGTCGGCGACCTCTTCGACACGGGCGTAGTAGAACGAGCACCCGGCGACGTCGTCGCCGTCGCCGCCCGCCCGGGCCACCGACGCGCCCTCGCCTTCCCAGAACGTGACGGTGTCGTCGAACGCCAGGGAGGTCAGGCGGGCCTGGACGCCCGTCGCCAGCGTGTTCCCGACGTAGGCGGCGACACCGACCTCGGTCGGTGTGTCGGCGACCGCCCAACTCGTCATGATCTCGAGGTCGCGGTCGAGGACGACGATCTGGCCGTTGTCGGACGTCGTGACCACCCGGTCGCCGGATGCGTCGACCGCGACGCTGGTGAGCGCTCCGGTCGCAAATCGCGTGTCGGTGGACACGTCGGCGGGCGTCGGCCCGACCGAGACGACCTGCCCGAACGGATCGACGAGGTCGAGGCGGTCGGCCGAGCGCCGGATGCGTTGCGCCCGGTCGGTGTCGACGACGGGCCGCGGGGTGGCGTCGGTGCCCCATGCCGTGACCTGGCCACCGATGCCGACCGTGATCACGTCGTCGCCGAGCCGGTCGATGTCGGCGATCTCCTCGTCGAGGTCGCTGCTCGACGCGATCGGTGTGCCGTCGGGTCGCCAGAACGACAGCTCGGTGCCGGCGGCGACGACGACGAGGTCGTCGAACAGCGCCCACTGGGTCGGCTCGAGCGGTCGCGTGAACGGCAGCTGCGCGACCACCGTCAACGTCGCCGCGTCGAGGACGACGACGGTGTCGCGACGCTCGAACGCGTCGTCGCCCGACCAGGCCGTCACCGCGATCAGCGAGCCGTCGTCGGAGGCTGCGACATCGGCGATGCGGGCGCCGGGGTCGAGCGGCAGCGGGACGACCTCGGCGCCAACGGACGAGGCGATCCAGACGTCGGGGCCGTCGTCGAGCGGCGCGACGACGCGTCTGCCGTCGAGGACGGCGCTGCGGCCCACGATCGTGCGGCCGTCGGGCACCGTCATCGGCGTCCAGCCGCCGAGACCGTCGGCCCACGACATGCCGAGCGGCGTGACGGCGACGATCGGCGACGGGGCGTCGGCGGCGGGACGGAGCAGTTCGAGCACCGCTGCGTCGATGCCGATGTCGGCGGCCGTGACGGTGCCGTCGGCGAGGTCGACCCAGCGAACGCCGGGGACCGTCGGATCGGCGGCGACGACGTGAGCGCCGTCCGCTGTCTGCTCGACGAGCTGGTCGCGCGAGCTGGCCGGGAGCTCGGCCAGGCGTTCGGTCGCGTCGGCGGTCGCCCGGAACACACCGGTGGTGGTGACGATGATCCGGTCGGCGCCGTCGGCGAAGCTGGCCGTCGCCCGGCCGGTTCCGGCGACCGTGTCGAGTCGGAACGTGGCGTCGGCGGTCTCGGCCGCGCCGGTGGCCGTATCGTCGCCCGACGACGCCGGCGTGGCTGCGAGGCGATCGCCGGGGTCGGGCTCACCGCTGCATCCGACCAGCACGAGCACCGACGCCACGGCGGTGGCGGCGACACGGCGGGCGAGGACCGCACGGCGGCGCAACGTCATGCCGACAAGGTAGCGAGCGATCGGCGCCCTCGACCGTCACCCGTCGGCCGACCCGTAGGCTGCCCCACCGATGTCGACCGACGACCGCGACCCGTCCCGCGACCTGTGGGAGGACCACGCCCAATGGTGGATCGACGGGTTCACCGATGGTGCCGACCCGGAGTACACCGAACAGATCCTGCCGCTGGCCGCAGCCGAGCTCGGCGACGCGACGACGATCCTCGACATCGGGTGCGGGGACGGCCAGATCAGCCGGATGATGGCGGCGGTCGGGGCGACCGTCGTCGGTGTCGATCCGACCTGGAACCAGATCCGCGTCGCGCACGAGCGCGGGGGAGGGGTGCACTACCTGCGGACCACGGCCGACGAGCTGCCGTTCTCCGATGCCTCGTTCGATGCGACGGTGGCGTGCCTCGTGTTCGAGCACATCGACGCCGTCGACGCGGCGATCGCCGAGGTCGCACGGGTCACCCGGCCGGGCGGGCGGTTCTGCTTCTTCTTGAACCACCCGCTGCTGCAGACGCCGGGCTCGGGCTGGATCGACGACCACATCCTCGACCCGCCGGAGCAGTACTGGCGGATCGGGCCCTACCTGGTCGAGAGCGAGTCGGTCGAGCAGGTCGAACTCGGGGTGTACATCCGGTTCATCCACCGCCCGCTGTCGCGCTACCTGAACACGCTGGCCGAGCACGGCCTCGTGCTCGAGCGCATGATCGAGCCGGCACCACCACCGGGCTTTCTCGAACGGGCTCCGGAGTACCCGGACGCAGCGACGATCCCGCGCCTGTTGTACCTGCGCCTCCGGCGAACCTGATCGCCCGACGGCGTGTGTCACGGGGCGGCCGGCGGGGCCTCGGTACGATGCAGGTATGACCGAGATCGTCGTCATCGCCGGGTTGTCCGGGGCGGGCCGATCTGCGGCCGCCGACGTGCTCGAGGACCTGGGCTTCTACGTCGTCGACAACGCGCCGACGGCGCTGCTCCCCAAGCTGGTCGAGCTGGCGGCACAACCCTCGTCCGACATCGAACGTCTGGCGCTCGTGTCGGGACGCAACCACGAGGGGCTGCTCCGCGAGGTGGCGCAGATGCGTGCCGACGGCCACCAGGTGACGCTGCTGTTCCTCGACGCGGCGACGCCGTCGCTCGTCCAGCGCTACGACGCGACCCGGCGCCGGCATCCGTTCGCGAGCGGGTCAGACGGTGTGCTCGAGGCGATCGAGCACGAACGCTCGCTGCTGACGACCGTGCGCGACGAGGCCGACCTCGTGATCGACACGACCGACATGAACGTGCACCAGCTGAAGGACCGTCTGGTCAGCGCGTTCGCCGAGGTCGATCGGCAGCGGATGCAGATCGCGATCGAGTCGTTCGGGTTCAAGCACGGGCTGCCGCTCGACGCCGACATCGTCATGGACGTGCGGTTCCTGCCGAACCCGCACTGGGACGACGAGCTGCGGCCGTTGACGGGGCACGACCCGAAGGTGCGCGACTATGTGCTCGAACGATCGGTGACGGCGTCGTTCCTCGATCACTTCGAGGCGATGCTGGTCGACGTGCTGCCGAGCTACCGGGCCGAGGGGCGGGCGTATCTCACGATCGCGATCGGGTGCACCGGTGGCCGGCACCGATCGGTCGCGATCGCGGAGGAGCTGGCGAAGCGCTTCACCGACCGCGGCATCGCAGCGCGGGCGTCGCACCGTGACGTCGGGTCGTGACGTCGGGGTCGTGACGTCGGGTCGTGATGTCGGGGTCGTGACCGGCCGGTCGCCGGGCAGAAGGACGGGATCGGTGT
>JAUHYJ010000372.1 GCA_030425785.1 Acidimicrobiia bacterium
TCTCGAGTTCGTCGACGACTACTTCGCGTCGATCGAGCGGTTCTTCTCCCTGCCGGACGAGGCCAAGGCGACGATCGAGAAGATCAACTCCCCCTGGTTCCGCGGCTGGGAACGGCTGGGAGCGGAGCTCACCGACAACAGCGTCGATCACCGCGAACAGATCGACGTCTGGACCGAGCACCCACCGCAGGCGCCGGACGTGGATCCGGTGTTCCTGCGCCTGGAGGGCCCGAACCAGTGGCTCGACGACGACGTGCTGCCCGGGTTCCGTCAGCTCGTCGAGCGCTTTCAGCGTGAGATGGGTGCGGTCGCCGACCGGGTCATGGCGGTCATGTGCGTCGGCCTCGGCCTCGAGGCCGAGCATCTCGACCGGGTCTTCGGCGAACGACGGATGTCGCTCGTGAAGATGATCCATTACCCGGCCACGCCCGACGGCGAGGCAGGGGTCAACCCACACCACGACGCCGGGTTCCTCACCCTCCTCTGGCAGCGCGACGTCGCCGGGCTCCAGGCGCTCAACCAGGACGGTGAGTGGATCGACATCCCGCCGTCGCGCGACGCGATCTGCGTCAACCTGGGCGAGATCCTGCAGTCGATGACGGGGAACTACTTCGTCGCGACGACGCACCGTGTCGTGTCACCGAGCGAGCGGTACTCGTCGGGGTACTTCCACGGCCCCGACCTGCGCACCCCGCTCGATCCCCTGCCGCTCGACGATCGGTTCGCGCTGGCCGTGGCGGCGAGTCCACGACACCGTGATGCCGGCTTCATGGCGAAGCCGGACGAACTCCTCGCCGGCCACCGCGGCATCGCTTCGGCCGGATCGTCCACCTACGGCGAGCAGCTGTGGAACTACTTCCGACGCAGCTATCCCGACCTGGTGGCCCGCCACCACCCCGACGTCGCCGACTGACTCGCCGGACGCTCAGATCATGCGGGCGTCGAAGTCGGCGCCCAGGAGGTGCTTGCCCAACGTCTCGTGCAGCTTCGGCGCGACCATGATGTGCTGGGTCACGACGTGGGCGTCGCGTACGCACCGGCCGAGCACGGACGTGTCGTAGACGGCGGTCCCCCCGGCGAGCGTCCAGGCCGTGTCGGTCACCGCGACGCACTCGCTCGCCGCATGGGCGGCCGCGAGTCGCATCGCGACCCGGGCGTCGACGTCGACGGGATCACCGGCCACCGCCGCGATCCACGCCCGCTCGACCTCTGCGAGCAGCAGCACCTCGGCCGCCCGCCAGCGCGCCTCGGCGCGAGCGAACTCGGTCTGGGCGAACCCGCTCTGGGCCAACGTCCGCGACGAGAACTGTGGCGTCTTCGCGGAGGCGAGCTCGATCAGCTCGTCGAGCGCCCGGCGGGCGTTGCCCAACGCCGTCGCCGCGATGCCGAGCGCCAGCAGGGTGAAGTTCGGGAAGCGAGCGATCGGCTCGTCGACCTTGGCCGGCTTGCCGACGACCAGCGCGTGGTCGGCGGGCACGAACGCGTCGGTCACGCTGAAGTCGAGCGACCCGGTGCCCCGCATGCCGCTCGTGTGCCACGTGTCGTGGAAGTCGACGTCGTCGTGGCGGAAGAACGCGACCCGCTGGGTGCCGTCGTCGCACCGGGCACCGCCGACGATCCACTCGCAGTGCTGGGTGCCGCTCCCCCACTGCCAACGGCCGGTGATGCGGAACCCGTCGCCATCGGTGACGCCGGTCGCGTTCGGGGCGAACACGCCGCCGGTCGCCACGCGCGGCGACGAATAGATCGATGCCGCCACCGGCGGGTCGAGGAACGACGCCAGCGACGCGGTCGTCGACGCGATCCCCGCGCACCAGCCGGCCGATGCGTCGCCGTGGGCGACGGTCGCGATCGCTCGCAGCGCGTCCGGGAGCGACGGGACGAGCCCGCCGTACGCCGCCGGCAGGCAGAGCGTGAACATGCCGGCCTCGGCCAGCGCCTCGACCGTCTCGGCCGGCAACCGACGCCCGGCGTCGGCCTTGTCGGCGTTGGCCCGCGCCACCGCAGCCGCGTGTGTCACCGCGTCGCCCCATCCACTCATCCGGCCATCGTACGAGTGCACGACCGACCGCCGACGACTTCGAGCGGTCGCCGCTGCTTCGGTACGGTCGGCGCGTGACCGACACCGGGTGGAACATCGCCGACGCCTTCGAGACGATCGCCGACCAGATCCCCGACGCCCTCGCCCAGCAGCAGGGCGACCGGATCTTCACGTGGGCCGAGTTCGACCGCCGCGCCGACGGCGTGGCGCGCGCCCTGCTCGACGCCGGTCTGGTCGAGCAGGACAAGGTCGCCCAGTACCTCTACAACTGCCCCGAGTACATCGAGAGCCTCTCGACCTACTTCAAGGCCGGCATGGCCACGGTGAACACCAACTACCGCTACGCCGCCGACGAGCTCGTCTACATCTGGGACAACGCCGACGTCATCGCGGTCGTGTTCCACGGCGAGTTCGTCCCGAACATCGACGAGGTCCGCGACCGCGTCCCCCGCATCCGGCTGTGGCTGTGGGTCGACGACGGCACCCATCCGTGCCCCGACTGGGCCACGCCGTACGAGGACGCGGCCCGTTCGGCGCCCGGTCGTGTCCAGGGGCCGTGGGGTCGCTCGCCCGACCACCTCTTCCTGCTGTACACCGGCGGTACCACCGGCATGCCGAAGGGCGTCATGTGGCGCCAGGACGACATGTTCCGCGCCCTCGACGCCAACAACCGCCGCCGCATGCCGCCCGAACAGGATCTCGACGCGCTCGAGGCGCGCGTCACGAAGCCCGGCCCGAAGGGCATGCCCGGCGCGCCCCTCATGCACGGCACCGGCCTCTTCAACGCGATCAGCACCCTCATGATCGGTGGGTCGGTCACCACGATGGAGGGCCGCCACTTCGACCCCGTCGAGCTGCTCGACACGATCGAGCGGCACGGCATCAACTCGATGGCGATCGTCGGCGACGCCTTCGCGAAACCGATCCTGCGCGCCCTCGACGCCGAACCCGACCGCTGGGACATCTCGTCGCTGCGGGTCATCGTGTCGTCGGGCGTCATCTGGTCGAAGGAGACCAAGGACGGCCTGCTCCGCCACAACCCGCGCCTGATCATGGTCGACGCCCTCGGGTCGTCCGAGGCGCTGGGCATGGCGACGAACACGACCACCGCCGAGTCGGGCGGGGGCACCGCGAAGTTCGAGCTCGGCCCGAACACCCGGGTCGTCACCGAGGACGGTCGCGACGTCGTGCCCGGATCGGGCGAGCTCGGCCGGGTGGCGATGCGCGGCTACACCCCGATCGGCTACTACAAGGACCCGGACAAGTCAGCCGCAACGTTCCAGGTCATTGACGGCGAGCGCTACTCGATCCCCGGCGACTGGGCCGAGGTCCTCGCAGACGGCACCGTCCAGCTGCTCGGTCGCGGCAGCCAGTGCATCAACACCGGCGGCGAGAAGGTCTACCCCGAAGAGGTCGAGGAGTGCCTGAAGCTCCACCCGACCGTGCACGACGCGGCCGTCGTCGGCCTGCCCGACGAGCGCTTCGGTCAGGCGATCAACGCGTTGGTCGAACCCGAACCCGGCCACACGATCGACGCGGCCGAGCTGATCGACCACGTCAAGGCCCATCTCGCGCGCTACAAGGCGCCCAAGCACGTCTACGAGGTCGACTCGATCGGGCGCGCCGTCAACGGCAAGCTCGACTACCGCGCGCTGACGGAGCTCGCCACCGCACGCACCGGTTCGTCCTGAGCTGCTGCAAGCGCTTTCACGACGGGGTCCGACCGAGCGATAACATCTGGCGCTCATGGCGCTGACGATCAATTGGGCACGGTTCGGCGCGGTGCTGTTCGATCTCGACGGCGTCGTCACCCCGACCGCCCTCATCCACGAACGGGCGTGGGCGGAGCTCTTCGCCCCCTGGGACTTCACCTCCGACGACTACCTCGCCTACGTCGACGGGCGCCCCCGCTACGACGGCGTGCAGACGTTCCTCGAGGCCCGCGGCGTCGACCTGCCGTGGGGCGACCAGTCCGACCCACCCGGCGACGACACCGTGTGCGCGCTGGGCAACCGCAAGAACGAGATCTTCAACGCCGTCCTCGAACGCGATGGCATCGCGCCCTACGACGGCACCATGGCCGTCGTCGACCTGCTCGACGCCGCCGACATCCCGGCCGCGATCGTCTCGTCGTCGCGCAACGCACGCTCCGTGCTCGACGCCGCCGGCATCGCCGACCGCTTCCCCACCGTCGTCGACGGCGTCACCGCCGCCGACGAGGGCCTCGCCGGCAAGCCCGACCCGGCGATGTTCCAGCGCGCAGCCGAGCAACTGGGCGTCGCCGACGCACGATGCTGCGTCGTCGAGGACGCCACGTCGGGCGTCGCCGCCGGGGCTGCCGGCGGGTTCGCCATGGTCCTCGGCATCGATCGCGGCGGCAATCGCCGCCCCCTGCTCGACGCCGGCGCCGACCGCGTGGTCGACGAC
>JAUHYJ010000373.1 GCA_030425785.1 Acidimicrobiia bacterium
CCTTCGACCACCCCACAGCCGCCATGCGGCTGAGCGTCGTCGCGCGGGCGGCGGTCGCGGTCGCGCTCCTCGTGGCGCCGCTCGTGTCGGGGGCCACCACGCGAGCGCAGGGCAATCCGCTCGAGCCGCTCGACACTTCGAGTCCGCAGGCCACGTACGTCTCGTTCACCGAGCAGGTTCGGGTGCTCGAGGACCTGTTGATGGCGTATCAGCAGGATCGAACCGGGGCGAATCAGGCGGCGTTCGACGCCGCGCTGGAGAAGGTCGAGTCGTTGTTCGACTTCTCCGATGTCGCCGATGCGAACCAGAGCGAGGTCGTCAAGGCGTCGTTCGCTCGTCTGGCCGACATCTTGAACCGCGTGCCGCCGCCGGACGAGGGCCAGATCCCCGATGCCGACGACGTCGCCGCCGCGGCCGAGAACGGTCGGACCATCATCTCCGGCTCCCTCGCAGAGGGCGACGGAGCCGTGCTGGCCGCCGACGGCGGCATCACCGACCACACGCTTCCCGGGACCGAGATCACGATCACCCGCATCGAGGAGGGGCCGCGCGCCGGCGACTACGTGTTCTCGGCAGACACCGTCGCCCACCTGACCGAGTGGCGACAAGAGGTCGACGGCCTTCCCGTCAACGACGGCGTCCGGGTCCGTGACTGGGTGCGCGAGGAGGCCGAGTTCACTGGCCATCTCGTGCCCCGCTCGCTCATCGACGCGTTGCCCGACACCGCTGGGCGAGATCTGCTCGGGTCGCCGCTGTGGAAGCTGATCGTCGACGTCGTGATCATCGCCCTGGTCGCCCTGCTCTCGGTCGTGTGGCACCGCGTCGTCGGGCAGCGTGGTGAACCGAACACGCTGCGCTGGTACGTCTTGCGCCTGACCACTCCGACCGTTCTGATCCTGAGCATCACCTGGGCGCGCAGGTTCATGGACGAACAGGTCAACCACAGCGGCGACCTGGCGACCTGGGTCAACCTGATCGTCACGCTGATGGTCTGGGGCGCGTTGGCCTGGGGTTTCCGACTCGTGACCGGCCTGATCGTCGAATGGATCATCGCCACGCCGCGTCTCGCCGACGAGAGCATCGATGCTCATCTGCTCAGGCTGCTGGGGAGGGTCGTCGGCATCGCGGGAGCCGTGGTCTTCGGTCTGGTCGGCCTGTCGCGGATCGGGGTCTCCACAGCGGGGCTCGGCATCGGCGCCGGCGTCGCTGGTCTGGCCCTCGCGCTCGCGGCGACCAGCACGCTGGAGAATCTGATCGGCGGCATCACCCTGTACGTCGACAAGCCGTTCCGCGTCGGTGACCGGATCCTGATCGGCGACGACTACGGCACGGTCGAGGCGATCGGGCCACGTTCGACGCGGATCCGCAAGCTCGACGACACCCGGGTCGTCCTGCCGAACTCGGACATCAGCAGGGCCAAGGTCATCAACTTCAGCGCCCGGCACTTCATCTTGTTCGTCCACGAGATCGGTGTGCGCTACGAGACCGGCGTCGACCAGTTGCGACAGGTCGTCGACATGATCGACGAACGGTTCCGCGCCCATCCGATGGTGCTCGACGAGGACGACTACCCCCGCGTCCGGGTCTCGGGCTTCGGGCCGTCGTCCATCGACATCGAGGTCCGTGCGCACGTCGCCACGGACGACTTCGGTCGGTTCACGGAAGTACAGGAGCAACTCCTCATGCTGATCCACGAGGTCGTCACTGCCGCCGGGACCGGGTTCGCCTTCCCGTCCAGCACCACGTACCTCGCCGAGGACACCGGGTTGCCGGCGCCCATCGAGCAGTTCCGCGCCTCCGAACAGGAAGCGGACGAGGCGGCACTGCGTCAGGCCCCGGATGATGCACGATCGCCGGACGTCGAGGCCGACGCGCAGACCCGACGCTGATCTCGGCGGTAGCACCGGGGGCTCTGGTGGGGCGCACGAGGAGCCAGATCACGGACCGCCACGGTGTCCTCGCCGAGCGTGGCCCACCGCGACTGCGCAGCGACGGGGCGGTGGGCATCCGATCGGGACCATGGTCGGCGTCATCGCTCCGGGGTAGCGGAGGTGTCACGATGGCAGGGTGGCCGAGCCGACCGCACCCCGCGCACCCCGCCAGTCAGGGAGGGCGGTGTGGCGCGCCGCGGACGTCGCCGATCCGGACGAGTGGACCTGGCAGCTCGACGACCGAGAGATCGAAGCGCTGGTCGACGCCGGCGGCCGTCGCTCCGACCGGTCGAACTCGGCGAACGTCCTCGCCGACGGGATCGCACGGCTGCGCCGCGAGCTGCTCGACGGACGCGGCTTTCGTCTGGTCCGCGGGTTTCCGGTCGACGACGTCGACCCGGACACGGCAGCGGCGGCGTTCGTCTGGTTGGGGCGCCGGCTCGGCACGGCCCGCTCGCAGAACGCGGCCGGCGATCTGCTGGGGCACGTTCGCAACGTCGGGGCCGACGCGTCCGACCCGAGCGTCCGGATCTATCAGACGAACCGGCGCCAGACCTTCCACACCGACTCGAGCGATGTCGTCGGGCTGATGTGCCTGGAGACGGCGGCCACCGGCGGGGCCTCGATGCTCGTCAGCGCCGGCGCGATCTACAACGAGATGCTCGACCGCGACGCCGACCTCGCCGCCGCGCTCTTCGACCCGGTCGCCACCGACCGACGCAACGAGGTGCCGCCCGGCGCCGACCCGTGGTTCGAGATCCCCGTCCTCAACTGGCACGCCGATCACCTCACGGTGCTCTATCAGCGGCAGTACATCGAATCGGCGCAGCGCTTCGACGCAGCTCCACCGCTCACCGACCGGATGGTCGCCGCGCTCGACCTGTTCGACGCGATCGCCGACGATCCGGTGATGCACCTCACGATGGACTTCCGACGCGGCGACATGCAGTTCGTCTACAACCATGCGCTCCTCCACGACCGCGAAGCGTTCACCGACAAGCCGGGAGCGCCACGCCACCTGTTGCGCCTCTGGCTGTCGATGCCCGGCGACCGCGAGCTGCCCGAGGTGTTCACCCAGCGCTACGGCAGCATCACGGTCGGTGATCGAGGCGGCATCACCGTCGCCTGAGCCATCGACTCCCCTCGGGGTCACGATCGGCCCGGCGCGTAGGCTCGTGGCGTGCCCGCCGACCTGACGATCCGCAACGCCACGATCCTCGACGGCACCGGCGCCGAGCCGTTCGAGGGCGACCTGTCGATCACGGGCGACCGGATCACCGCCGTCGGCGTGGTCGACGGCGACGCCCGCCGCGAGATCGATGTCGCCGGCCGGGTGCTGGCACCGGGGTTCGTCGACGTCCACACCCACGACGACGGCGCGCTGCTGCGGCACCCGGGGATGGAGTTCAAGGTCGCGCAGGGCTGCACGAGCGTGGTCATCGGCAACTGCGGGTTCAGCGCGGTGCCGGCGACTCCGGGCGAGCGCGAGGCGAGCGGGCTGATCGGCGTGGCGGCGACGTGGACCGACCTCGACGGGTTTCGCGCCGCGGTCGCCGACGCCGGCACGGCGGTGAACGCGATGGCTCTCGTCGGCCACAACACGACGCGTCGTCACGTGTTCGGCAACGAGCGTCGGGCGCCGACCGCCGCCGAGCTCGAGGCGATGAAGGCGCACGTTCGGCGGGCGATGGAGCAGGGCGCGTGCGGATTCTCGACCGGCCTCGTCTACGAGCCCGGGCGGTACTCCGACACCGACGAGATCGTCGAGCTGGCCGCCGTCTCGGCCGAGGCCGGAGGCCTGTACGCGACCCACATGCGCAACGAGGCCGAGCGCCTCATCGAGGCGGTCGACGAGGCGATCCGCATCGGTACGACCGCCGGTCTGCCCGTGCAGATCTCGCACCACAAGGCAGCGGGCAAGCCCAACTGGGGCAAGGTGGTGGAGTCGCTGGCGCGCGTCGAGGCCGCCAACGCGGCAGGCGCCGACGTCACGCTCGACGTGTATCCGTACGAGGCGGGCAGCGGTCCGATGCACCAGTACTTCGACGTCGACGACATCGACCCGACGCTGGCCGAGGTGATCATGTTCGCGACCTGCCCCGACTTCCCCGAGTACGAGGGCAGGATGGCCGTCGACGTCGCCGCCGAACAGGGCGTCGCCGTCACCCGGCTGATCGAGGACGTGATCCGATCACCGCAGGGCGAGCGGGTGATCAGCCTCCAGTTCCTGATGGATCCCGCCGACATCGAGGTCAGCCTGCGCCACCCGCTCGTCATGATCGGCTCGGACGGGATCCCCGACCTGCGCGGCCGCCCGCACCCTCGCCTGTTCGGCACCTTCCCCCGGGTGCTGGGTCGCTACGTGCGCGAATCGGGAGTGCTCCCACTACCGGAGGCGATCCGACGCATGACCAGCCTGTCGTGCGACCGGTTCGGTCTCGTCGACCGCGGACGCGTCGCCGAGGGTCAGTTCGCAGATCTGGTCGTGTTCGCTCCGGAGCGGGTGATCGACCGTGCGACCTACGACGACCCGA
>JAUHYJ010000374.1 GCA_030425785.1 Acidimicrobiia bacterium
TCGCCACGACGCGACGCCCACGGTGACGGAGCGGTCGTCAAGGCGCTGTCGACGGTCGCCGGCTCGACGGGCTGCACCGGCTGCAGGTTCGGCGCCGGGGCCGGGCTCGTCGCCGCGGTCTCGGCGGTCGGCGCCGGTGTCGCCACGACGGTCGTCGTGGAGCCGTCGGTCGCTGCGATCGCCTGATCGACGGCGGCGGCGATCGCGGGATCGGTCGGGGCGTCGCCGCCGACCGGTGTGCCGGTCACCCCGTCGATCACGACCACCACGATCGACGGGGTGACGGCGTCCGGAGCTGCCGGTGCAGCGGGGGGTGACGGCACCGGCGTCGGCGGTGTCGCGACCGGCGGCTCGAGCACCGGATCGTCGACGGAGGCTGCTGCCCGGTCGACGGCACCGTAGACGGCGATCAGACCGAGCATCGCGGTCGCCGAGGCGCCGGCGGTGAGGATCTTCGCCGTCCCGGCCGGGCTCCGCCGGCGAGCTCGTGGCGCCGGCGGTGTGGCAGCGTCGTCGGTTCGGTCGGTGCCCGCCGGCCGGCGGCGGGCCTGGAGACGGGCGAGACGCTCGTCGAGGTCGGTCGACGACTCAGTCATCGTCCCGCTCGTCCTCGTGCTCGTCGTCGTGATCATCGTCGTCGTGGTCGTCGTCGTCGTGATCGTCCTCGTCCTCGTCGTCGTCCTCGTCCTCGTGGTCGTCCTCGTGATCCTCGTCGTGGTCGTCGTCGGACTCGTGGTCGTCGTCACGATCGTCGTCGTCACGATCGTCGTCGTGATCGTCGTCGTCGTGATCGTCGTCGTCGTGATCGTCGTCGTGGACGGTCGTGGTCGGGCTGCCGGTGCTCGTCGCAGCCCCGCTCGTCGTCGCCGTGGTCGTCGAGACCAGCGACCTCGAGGTCACCTCGGGGACGATCTCGCCGTCGACGAGGTGGGCTTCGAACTCGACGGCGACCGCCGAGGACCGGAACTCGACGTCGACCTCGTCGCCGTCGTCGTCCTCGTCCTCGACCGTGACCCGCCAGCCGTCGGCCGCCGCGGCGTCGACGAGCCGGAGCCGTCCGGCGATGACGTCGAGCGTGACCGAGCCGGCCTGGCCGACGTTGAAGGTCGTGAGCATCTCGCTCGTGACCGGTTCGACGGGGGCCGACGTGGTCGGCGCCGTCGTGCTGGTCGTCGTGCCGGCCTCGAGCGACACGGTCCGGGTCTCGACCTCGGGCAGCGTGCTCGACGTCGAGGTGGACCTCGGAAGTGTCGGCGGGACCGTGAGGTCGATCGACTCCGACGGGGGGAGCACGGCGGCCGAAGCGCCGGCGTCGTCGTTGCCGCTGAGGATCTGTGTGTTGGCGAGCGCTGCAGCCGATCCGGCGACGAGGACGCCGGCGATCGAGAGTGCGGTGGCAATACCTGTTCTCATGGGTGCGACGGTACGGAGGCGTCGTCCACGGGTCGTCGGCGGACGATCCAAGAAACGTCCAAGAACGGCCCCGATTCGGGCAGATCGAGGCGACGGTGCTGGTTCTGGCGTCGCGCGGCGGTGACAATGGGGTCGTGGACGTGCTCCTCGTCGAAGACGACCCTGCGATCGCGAGCTCGCTCGTCGACTCCCTGACGTCGGCCGGGTATCGGGTCACCCACGTCGGTACCGGCGCCGATGCGCTCGATGCCGCCGGACCCGACGTCGTCCTGCTCGACCTCGGGCTCCCGGACATGGACGGCCACGACGTGTGTCGCCAGCTGCGTGAGCGCTCGAACGTTCCGATCCTCATGCTCACGGCACGCGGGGACGAGGTCGACCGCGTGCTCGGTCTCGAGCTGGGCGCGGACGACTACATCGTGAAGCCGTTCGGGTTCCGCGAGCTCGTGGCGCGCATGCGTGCCGTCGCCCGGCGGACGAGTGCGGGTGCGGCCGTCGACGCCGGCGACGGCGACACGTCCGGCGTCGTCGAGGTCGGGCCGCTCCGGGTCGATCGACGGTCGCACCGGGTGACGCTGATCGTCGCCGACGAGACGACCGACGTCGCATTGACGCCGAAGGAGTTCGAGCTGCTGAGCTTCCTGGCCGACGACCCCGGGGCCGTCCGCACCCGCACCGACATCGTCGAACACGTCTGGGACGCCAACTGGTACGGGCCGACCAAGACGGTCGACGCCCACGTCGCCGGCATCCGCCGCAAGCTCGGTGACGCCCGCTGGATCGAGGCGGTCCGAGGTGTCGGGTTCCGGCTCGAGGTCCCGCCGGTGGGCGAGTGAGGAACCGGCTGGTCGTCGCGATCGTCGGCGTCGTGGCGCTGGTGCTGGCCGTCCACGACATCCCCATCTCGAACTACCTCGAGGGCGTCGAACGCGACCGCTTGGCGACGCGGCTCGAACGCGACGCGTTCATCATCGCCGGCCGTGCGGAGGAATCGCTCGAGGACGGCGTCGCGGCGTCCGACACGGGGATCGCTGCGATGGTCGACCGGTACGCCGTCGAGGAGCAGCTGCGGGTGGTGATCGTCGACGACGCGGGGGAGGGTGTGGCCGGCTCGGAGCCGGGGACCATCGGTCAGGACTTCGGCAACCGTGACGAGATCGCCGAGGCACTGACCTCGGGCAACCCGAACACCGGCGAGCGATTCTCGAACACGCTCGGCGAGGACCTCTACTTCGTGACCGTGCCGGTGCTCTCGGGCGACGACGTCGTCGGCGCCGTCCGGATCAGTGCGCCCGAACGGGTCGTGAGCGACCGGGTCGCCAACCGTCAACGCGGGTTGCTCGGCGTCGCGCTCATCTCGCTGGCGATCGCGGCCGCCGTCGCGTGGCTGCTGGCGCGCAGCATCACCCGACCGCTCCGGCGGCTCGAGGCGACGACCGCCGAGCTCGCCGGCGGCGACCTCACGGCGCGGGCCGACATCGACGACGGTCCGGCCGAGATCCGATCGCTGGCGGGATCGGTCAACTCGATGGCGAGCCGTCTCGGGCAGCTCGTCGCGCGCCAGCGCGAGTTCGCCGGGACGGCGTCGCACCAGCTCCGCACGCCGCTCACGGCGCTCCGCCTGCGGCTCGAACAGCTGCAGCGCGAGCCCGACGGGGGCGGCGCCGACCGGGGCGAGGTCGTCGACGCCGCGATCGCGGAGACCGACCGCCTGCGTCGGATGATCGAAGGGCTCCTCCTGCTGTCGCGGGCCGAGGACACGGCGGTCGGTCCGACGACCGTCGACCTGGCGGCGATCGTCCGTGACCGGGCCGAGTACTGGCGCGCGCTCGCCGACGAGCAGCGGGTGACGATCGACTCGACGACGCCCGCGGTCGCGTCCGTGCTGGCGGTGCCGGGAGCCGTCGAGCAGATCATCGACAACCTGGTCGACAACGCGCTCGAGGTCTCACCGGCGGGGACGCAGCTGATCATCGGGGTCACGGCCGTCGCTCCGCGGATCGAGCTGCACGTCGTCGACCAGGGGCCGGGGCTGAGCGAGGCCGAGCGCGAACACGCCTTCGACCGGTTCTGGCGTGGTGAGCAGGCCGAGCCGGGCGGGAGTGGCCTCGGTCTGGCGATCGTCCGGCAGCTGGCCGAGGCCGGAGGCGGCAGCGCCGAGCTCCGTGCTGCGCCGTCGGGCGGCATCGACGCCGTCGTCAGCTTCGTGCCGGCGTGATCACGCCCGCTACAGGGCCTTGATGCCGTCGATCACCGCCTGCCACCGTTCGGGTTCGGACTCGTAGGGTGCGTAGAACGAGATCCGGCTGATCACGTCGCCGTAGCGGCGGCCGAGCTCGGGCGCGATCTCCTCCGGTGGTCCGACGACGGCGAACGTGTGCAGGATCTCGTCGTCGATCAGCGTGCCCATCTCGTCCCACTTGCCCTGTTTCGACAGGGTGTTCAGCTCGTCCTGCAGGCCACCCCAGCCGTGGATCTCGAGCACGCCTCGATAGGCCGGCGTCGAGCCGTAGAAGGCGATCTGCTTGCGCACGGCGGTCGCGGCCTGCTCGAGCTGCTCGTCGCTCGTGCCGGTGACGACGAACGACGGCCCGACGATCTGGAAGCCGTCCATCGTCGAGCCGGCTTTCGCTCGGCCCGCCTCGAGGGCGGGGATCGTGACCTCGCGCAGGAACTTCTCGGTGGTGAACCCGTGGCAGAAGAAGCCGTCGCACACCTCGCCGGCCACCTCGGTCATCAGCGGGCCGACGCCGGCGAGGAAGATCTTGGGCGGCCCGAACTCGCCGAGATCGCCCGCCGGCGGGGTGAAGAACGGCGTCATCAGCGTGTGGCGGTAGAACTCACCCCGGAACTGGAGCGGCGTGCCGTGCTGCCACGTGTCCCAGATCGCCCGGATCGCCTGGATCATCTCGCGCATGCGTGCGGCCGGGTGGCTCCACTCCATCGAGAACCGCTTCGTGATGTGCGGCTTGATCTGGCTCCCGAGGCCGAGGACGAATCGGCCCTGGCTGAGCGTCTGCAGGTCCCAGCCGATGTTGGCGAGCAGC
>JAUHYJ010000375.1 GCA_030425785.1 Acidimicrobiia bacterium
ACCACCACGCCGACCACCGCGTCGGCCGCCACGTCGAACACCACGTCGACCACCACGCCGGCCGTGACGCCGACCACCACGTCGAACACCACGCCGACCGCCACCTCGAGCATCGCTGAGACGCCGGCCGTGCCCGGTGCGAACGCGATCGATGCGACGTCGCCCGTCACCGCCGCGCCATCCGCCGGTGGCGAGAGCCCGATGCCCGGCCACGCAGCGGCCGCGCCGGGTGTCGTCGCCGACGAGGACGCAGCGTCCACCGGAGCGCCGAACGACGCGACCGACACGAACCCGGCTGCGGCGGACGAGGTCACCGAGACCGAGATGTCCGAGGGCGAGTTGCCCGATCCCGCCTCGCGATCGAACGCCCGCTTGCTGCCACGCACCGATGCCGACGGCCAGCTGCCGCGATCGCCGCAGGCCCTTCGCGCCGATGTCGTGGCCCGCACCGCCGATGCGCAGGCCGCCCGATCGGTGCCGGAGGTCGCCAACGCCGACGACCTCCTCGCGCAGGCGGAACTGCGACGTGTGACCGCCAGCGGGCGCCGACTCGATGTCGGCATCGCGACGCACGACCTCGGCACCGTCCGTGTCGAGGCGATCGACCGCGGCGCCGGCCTCCAGCTCCACCTGAGCTCCGACCAGGCGGGTGGCCGGGCCCACCTGGGCGCTCACCTCGCCGAGCTGCGGGCCGATCTCGCCGAGCGCGGCGTCGATGTCGGCTCCCTCGACGTCGGCGACGCCCCGGCGGACCACCGCCGACAGGACGAGCCGTCCGGGCGCAGCGGCCCGTCGGCCGCCTCGACGGCCGAACCCACCGACCCCCAGCCGAGCCGCAACCGCCCGATCGTGATCGACGGCGTCGACCTCCGCCTCTGACAGGAACACCACATGTCCAGCACCGAAGCCATCGCCCCGACCGGCGCCAGCACACCGGCGGGCACGGTCCCGTCCGGCGTCGAGAACCCCGGCGCGGTCCTCGATCGCGACGCCTTCCTGAAGCTGCTGGTCGCCCAGCTCAAGTACCAGGACCCGACCAAGCCGGCCGACTCGTCGCAGATGCTCGCCCAGTCGGCCCAGTTGACGATGGTCGACCGCCTCAACGAGATCGCCGAGTCGTTCGAGACGGCCGGGACGACCCAGCGACTCTCGCTCGCGGGCACCCTCGTCGGGCGCGACATCACGTTCGTCGGACCCGACGGCCACGAGCAGACGGCGACCGTCTCGTCGGCGCGCGTCGAGGCCGACGGGCTCGTCCTCGTCGCCGGTCCCTACGAGGTGCCCTACGACGCGATCACCGCCGTGCTCGCTCCGACGCCCGCCGTCGCGACCCCGGCGGCGGCCGCGCCGAGCGACACGTCGACGGACACGGGCGCCACCCGCGCGCCGGCCGCCCCGGTCGGCACCGCGAGCGACACCGCCGCACTCGACACCAGGCCGAGCGACACTGCGCCCGTCGACCCGGAGCCCGTCGAACCGGCGCCGAGCGACACCGCGCCCGTCGACCCGGAGCCCGTCGAACCGGCGCCGAGCGACACCGCGCCGGGCTCGAGCGAGGCGGGCGTCGTCAGCGCCGAGGTCGGCGCGGTCGGCGGTGCCGACGACCCGACCGCGCCCGACGTCGTCGCCTGATCGAACCCACCGTCGGGAGACCTCACGGCGCGATCCGCACCTCGCCGGACGATCCGTTCCAACACCCCCGACACACCCCCACACACCACACTCCAGAGACTCGACACACCATCGGGTGCACACCAGCACCCACCGCCCGGACGGACTCGGGCGAGTCGCCATCGGCGATGCGGGCACGGACGCCTGTTCACCAACCACAGGAGGCAGCACGCCGTGATCCGTTCCATGTCCAGCGCCCTCTCCGGGCTCCGCAACCACCAGGTGATGCTCGACGTCGTCGGTAACGACATCGCCAACGTGTCGACGATCGGCTTCAAGAGCTCCTCGACCGTGTTCGCCGACGTGCTCACCCAGACGCTCAGCGGCGCGAGCGCCCCCGGCGCCCAGACCGGCGGTACGAACCCCGCCCAGATCGGCCTCGGCTCCCGCCTCGCCGCCACGGTGCAGTCGTTCACGCAGGGTGCCATCCAGCGCACCGGCCGGACGACCGACCTGGCGATCCAGGGCGACGGCTTCTTCGTCGTCAACAACGGCGGCCAGCAGCTCTACACCCGCGCCGGCGCCTTCATGCTCGATGCCGCCGGCAACCTGACCACCCCCGACGGGATGCTCGTCCAGGGCTGGCAGGCCAATGCCGCCGGTGTGGTCGACACCAACACCGGCCTCGGGCCGGTGCAGATCCGCGTCGGCGACCTGCTGCCGCCCACGCAGACCTCGAACGTCGACCTCGGCGGCAACCTGTCGGCCGACGCCGCCGTCGGCACCATCTCGACGCTCGCCGTGACCGCCTACGACGACCAGGGGACCGGTGTGGCGCTCAACCTCACCTTCACCAAGTCGGCCGTCAACGAGTGGACGGTCACCGCGACGGCCGGCGACCCCGCCGTCGCCGTCGCCCTGACGGACAGCGTCCTCACCTTCGACGGGGCCGGCGAGCTGGTCGGCCCGGCCGACCGCAACATCAACATCGCGGGCGGCACGATCCCCGGGATGCCGACCGGCATCGCGATCGAGCTCGGCACCGCCGGCGAGCCCGGCCGACTCACCCAGTACGCCGGTTCGATGAGCGCGGCGATCACGCAGCAGAACGGCAGCCCCGCCGGGTCGCTGCAGTCGTTCAACGTGGCCCAGGACGGCACGATCGTCGGCGCCTACACGAACGGCCGGACCCGCCCGATCGGACAGGTCGCGATGGCCGTGTTCACGAACCCCGGCGGCCTCGAGCGCGTCAATGGTGTCTGGCGCGAGACGCCCAACTCGGGCCTGTCGCAGGTCGGCACCGCCGGTGCCGGCGGCCGTGGCCTGATGTCGGCCGGCACCCTCGAGATGTCGAACGTCGACCTCGCCGAGGAGTTCACCCGCCTCATCGTCGCCCAGCGCGGCTTCCAGGGCAACGCCCGCGTCGTGTCGACGGCCGACGAGCTCCTCCAGGAAGTCGTCAACCTCCGTCGCTGATCCACCGGTCCCGCGGTCGATGAGGCCGGCCGACCCCGCTCGGGGCGGCCGGTCCGTCGATCGGGCCGGTCCGCAGCTCACACCGCGCACCCCCGATGTCCACGACCACCAGCACCCGCCAACGCAGCGAGCCGCAGCCGTTCGACTTCCGTCGTCCGACGACGCTGTCCCGCGAGCACGTCCGCACGATGCAGATCGTGCAGGAGACGCTCGCCCGCGGCTTCACCACCACCCTGGCGTCGACCCTGCGCGCCGTCACCAACGTGTCGATCGCGTCGATCGAACAGCGCCCCTACGACGAGTACGTGCGCGAGCTCCCGAACCCGACGCTGCTCACCCTGCTCGGGCTGCCGCCGCTGTCCGGTTCGGCCATGCTCCAGATCCCGCTCCGTGTGGCCTACGTGGCCACCGAGATGATGCTCGGCGGCGTCGGTGGCGCGAACCAGCCGCGTCGCTCGATGACCGATCTCGAGCTCGCGCTGATGCGCAACATCGTCGAGCTGACGCTGCCGGAGATCCGGTACGCCTTCGAGCCGGTCGTCTCGGTCGAGCCGACCATCCTCGGCCAGGAGTCGAACCCGCAGTTCGCCCAGCTCGCCGCTCCGACCGACATGGTCATCGTCGCGTCGTTCGAGATCAAGGTCGAGTCCGTCACCGACGTGATGACGCTGTGCATCCCCTTCGCGAGCCTGCAGCCGCACCTCGAGGCGCTGTCGGCGTCGAAGGGCAACGACAGC
Organism: Acidimicrobiia bacterium; assembly: GCA_030425785.1. Lineage (GTDB taxonomy): Bacteria > Actinomycetota > Acidimicrobiia > Acidimicrobiales > Ilumatobacteraceae > Ilumatobacter. Next base: position 3,825 of record JAUHYJ010000375.1, read on the forward strand.
AAGGACGCCGAGCGCGTTCGGGCCGAGCGCCAGCGCCTGCACGACCACCTGTCGGCGAGCGAGGTCGAGGCGCGGGCGGTGTTCCGTGCGGCCACGGCCTCGTCGCGACAGATCGTCGGGCTCGAGGTCGGCGACGTGCTGCTGTTCAACCATCCCGTCGGCATGCCGCTGACGCTCCAGGCCGGCGGCGTCCCCGTGCTCGACGCCACGATCGGCCGGGTCAACCGCCAGTTGGCCCTTCAGGTGGTCGGGCCGGTGCCACCGGATCGTCACCGTCGCCGCACCCGACTGCAGATCGTGAGCGATCCGCCTGCCTGACAGATCGGCACCCGACCGCACAGTCGGTTCCGTGCCGCCGATGGGTTCGCCCCCATCTCGAGACGCACCCAACAGGAGACATCCAGTGAGTACCGCAGTAGACCCAGCGACGAGCGTGACGCCCGAGATCGTCGCCGCCGGCGCCGAGGCGATCGCCCAGGCCTTCGGGCTCGGCGATCAGGTCCTCCCGTCGAACGACTGGCCGATCGACGACGGCGACACCGCATTGGTCGCGACGCTCGACGACGCGTCCATGCTGGTCCTCGCCGTCAACGATGAGGTCGCCGCACGGCTGAACTCGGACACGAGCCG
>JAUHYJ010000376.1 GCA_030425785.1 Acidimicrobiia bacterium
CACGAGCACGTCGGGCACGCGCCCGTGCGACTTGTCGCGCAGCGCGGCGCGCTGCTCGACGCCGAACCGGTGCTGTTCGTCGACGACGACGGCGCCGAGCGAGTGGAACTCGACCCCTTCCTGGATGAGCGCGTGGGTGCCGATGGCGATGTCGACCGAGCCGTCGGCCAGCCCGGCGAGCACGTCCTTGCGGTCGCTGCCCGTGACCCGGTTGGTCAGGAGCTCGACCCGCAGCGGGCGATCACCGAAGAGGTTGCCCGGGTCGGGCACCCGGAGGTCGCCGAGGAGTTCGCGCACTCCGGTGGCGTGCTGCTCCGCCAGTACCTCGGTCGGCGCCATCAACGCGCCCTGGTGTCCGCCCTGCACCGCCGACAGCAGCGTGGTCACGGCCACCACCGTCTTGCCGGCGCCGACGTCGCCCTGCAACAACCGGTGCATCGGCTGCGGCGCGGCGAGGTCGGTGTCGATCTCGGCGATCGCCCGCTGCTGCGCACCGGTCAGCGGGTACGGCAGCGCCGCATGGAACCGCTGCACCAGCTCGCCGCGGACCTCGTGGGCGATGCCCTGCGACGACGCCTCGAGGGCCCGCTTGCGCAGGACGAGCACCAGCTGCACCCGCAACAGCTCGTCGAACGCGAGTCGGCGGCGAGCCGCCTCCTTCTCGCGCATCGAATCGGGCTCGTGGATCGAGCGGAGCGCGTCGTGGCGGGCCATCAGGTCGAGCCGGTCGAGCACGCCGTCGGGGACCGGGTCGGCGATGCCGCGTTCGGCACAGCGGCGCAGCGCCTCGTCGACCCAGCCCGCGAGCTCCCACGTGTTGAGCTGCGCCTTCTCGCTCTGCGGGTAGATCGGCACGATGCGGCCGGTCCGGTCGCCGATCAGGTCGACGATCGGGTTGGCCATCTGCAACCCACCGCGATACGTGTCGGCCTTGCCGAACAACGCGATCTGCAACCCCTCTTTCAACTGCCGTTCGCGCCACGGCTGGTTGAAGAACACGACCTGCATCCGCCCCGACCCGTCACCGACGTTGACGTTGACCATCGTCCGCCGGTTGCGGGTGACCCGCTTGGTGACGGACCGGACCGTCACGAGGACGAGCGCCTCCTCGCCCGGCACGAGGTCGGCGATGCGGGCCTCGTTGGTGCGGTCGACCCACCGGCGTGGATACGTCGTGAGCAGATCGAGCACGGTGTCGATGTCGAACGCCGCGAGCGACGCCCGCTTCTTGTCGCCGACCCCTCGCAGCTCGCCGACGTCGATCCGTCCGAGATCGCGCAGCGTGATCGGAGGACGCGTGCTCACGCCCACGTTCTACCCCAACGACGTCGCGGCATTCGACTGCCGTGCGAGGCCGATCTCGATGTCGGTGCCGTTCGGAGCCGTCGAGCGCCTACGCTCCCCCAGGTGGCTCCCTCTTCGAACAAGCATGCAACGCGTCGACGTCTCGGTTGGGCCGTGTCCGGCGCCGCACTGGCCGTAGCGCTCGGCACCGTCGGGCTCGTCGGTGCCGCGTCGAGCAGCGACGCTCCGGGGTTGACCCCGATCACCGCGTGTCGCCTCGTCGACACACGGCCCGACTTCCAGGTCGGTCCGCGACAGACGCCACTCGGCGCGGCCGACACCTACACGATCGCCGCCGAAGGCGCGCAGGGCCAGTGCAACATCCCCTCGGCGGCGACGGCGCTCGCGCTGAACGTCACCGCGGTCGACGCGACACAACCCACGTTCCTGACGCTGTGGGACGACGGCGAGTTGCCGAACGCCTCGAGCCTCAACCCGACCCCCGGGCAGCCGCCGACCCCCAACGCCGTGACCGTGCCGCTCACCGGCGGAGGCACGTTCAACATCTACAACTTCCAGGGTTCCGTCCACGTCGTCATCGACGTCGTCGGCTTCCATCAGCCTCACGACCACGACGATCGGTACTACACGAAGTCCCAGGTCAACACGGCGCTCGGCACGAAGGCCGACACCAGCTCCGTCTACACCCGCTCCCAGATCGACACCGCACTCGACACGAAGGCCGACACCAGCTCCGTCTACACCCGTTCGCAGCTCGACACCGCGCTCGGCGACCTCGAGGACTCGATCGACGACAAGGCCGACGCGGCGACGACGTACACGGAGGCGGAAGTCGACGCACTCCTCGAGGATCAAGCCGTGATCGCCAGGAGCCAGTTGGAAGACGACGCACCCGACCTCGGTGCCGGCACCCCCGGCACCTTGGTGACGCGCGACATCACGGTGCCGGGTCCGGGCATGCTCCTGATGTTCGGCACGGTCGAGCTGGTCTCGAGTGCCGGGCCGGATGCCGACTGCAGCCTCCGGCTCGCGGCCGCGAGCCTGCCGAGCTCCGCTCGCACGAACGAGGTACCGGGCACCTGCACCACACAGAGCGCGGCGAACGTGGCAGCCGGCACGCACACCGTCGATCTGCGGGGTTCGGCCGCCAGCGCCACGACGATCGGCGAGGCATCGCTGACCGTCGTCTTCATCCCGCTCGGCCTGGCAGTCTCGTCCTGAACCCCGTTCGACGACGTCGGTGACGCCGAGGCGCCGACGGCATTCCTGCCGTCGTCATTCCTGCCATCGTCGAATGGTCACGACATCGCGCCGTTCGCGCCCGAGCACGCGTCCTGATCGAGGGAGCCGACGACGCCCAGATGGCCGACGGCGCACCCGGGCGGGTGATGCGGGCGGCGGCTACTCGACGCCGAAGAGGTACGGGTAGAGCGGCTGGCCGCCGCGATGCACCTCGACGGCGACGTCGGGGTGCTCGTCCGTGAGCCACGATTCGAGCTCGCCCGTCACGGCGGGGTCCGCGTCGGCCCCGGTGATCACGGTCAGGAGCTCGCCGTCGTCGTCGAGCAACTGCCCGAGCAGCATCCGGCAGACCTCGGTGATGTCGGTCGCCGTCGCGACGATGCCATCACCCTTGACGATGCCCATCCAGTCACCCGCGGCGATCGGGCCGATGTCGGCCTTCGAGTCACGGACGGCCCGGGTCACTTCGCCGGTGCGCACCTCCGCGATGACCTCGTTCATCTCGTCGAGGTTGGCCTCGACGTCGGCCTCGGGGTCGTAGACGACGAGTGCCGACAGCGCCTCGGGCATCGTGCGGGTCGGCACGACCGCAACCGTCTTCGCGGTCAGCGCGTCGACCTGCTCGGCGACCGGGATGATGTTCTTGTTGTTCGGCAGGATGACGACCTGATCGGCGTTGACGTGCTCGACCGTGTCGAGCAGCTCGGCCGTCGACGGGTTCAGCGTCTGCCCACCGGTGACGATCCCCTGCACACCGAGGTTCGAGAACAGCTCGGCGAGCCCGTCGCCGGAGCACACCGCGACGACGGCGGTCGTCACGCGCGGCAGCCCGGCGCCGGCGCGCGTCTCGACGTGTCGGTGCGAGTCGCCGTGCATCGACGCCTCGCGGTGGGCGTGCTCCTCGGCGACCTCCTCGAACAGGTCGGTCACGCGGATCTGCTTCGGGCGCCCGCCGAGGTCGAGCGCGACCTCGATCGCGGCGCCGATGTCGTTGGTGTGCACGTGGCAGTTCCAGAGCCCGTCGCCGCCGACGACCACGATCGAGTCACCGATCGCACCCCAGCCCTGCTTGAACGGTTCGATCTGCGCGTCGTCGAGATCGAGGAAGTACATCACCTCGTAGCGCTGCTCGCTGACGTCGAGCTCGCCGTCGGGGCGCGCTCCGCGATGCGTCACGGCGTCGAGCTGGTCGATCGTGGGCCCGTCGCCGTCGTCGGACGGTTCCGGCAGCGGCTCGCCGTCGACGACGTGCAGCGCCGAGTCGAGCAGGAGCAGGTAGCCGGCGCCCCCGGCGTCGACGACACCGGCGTCCTTGAGGACGGGCAGCAGCTCGGGCGTGTTGTCGAGTGCCGTCCGGCCGGCATCGCGGGCGGCCCGCAGCACGTCGACCAGTGAGGCGCCGTCGCCCGATGCGATCTTCGCGGCCTCGGCCGACTCGCGGACGACCGTCAGGATCGTGCCCTCGATCGGCTTCAGCACGGCCTGGTACGCGCCCGTGCTGGCAGCCGACAACGCCTCGGCCACCCGTTCACCGGTGCCCTCGGTCTTGTCCTTGAGGGTGGACGCGAGGCCACGCAGGATCTGCGACAGGATCACGCCCGAGTTGCCGCGTGCACCCATCAACGAGCCGTGGCTGATCGCATCGCAGGTGGCGTCGAGGTCGGCGGCGTCCGCGGTCTCCATCTCGGCGACGACGGCGTCGAGCGTGCGGGCCATGTTGGTCCCCGTGTCGCCGTCAGGAACCGGATAGACGTTCAGCCGGTTGAGCCCGCCGGCGTGGTCGCGCACGGTGTCGCGGAACGTCGTGATCACGGTCCGGAGCGCGTGGACGTCGAGATGCTCGAGTGTCGGCACCGCGTCAGGCTACTGG
>JAUHYJ010000377.1 GCA_030425785.1 Acidimicrobiia bacterium
CCGATGCGACACGGGCGTTGGCGATGGCGTCGTTCCGCGATGCGACGATCGGTTCGATCGAGCGGCTCGGCCGGCTCGCCGCCGCCGGCCACCCGCTCTTCCTCTCGTCGAAGGATCCGGGGTTCCCCGTCACCGGGGGGATCGAGCCCGGCGGCGGGGTGCTGTTCCGTGCGCTGACGACGATGTACGACGTCGACGCGACGGTGCTCGGCAAGCCGTCGCCCGAGTACGCCGACACCGTCGCCGACACCGTCGGCGTGCCACGCGACCGCATCCTCATGATCGGCGATTCCCAACGCGCCGACATGGGCATCGCCGTCGAGCTCGGCTGCGACGGTGTGCTGCTCACCGGCTACTCGGTGCGCCCGATCGACCCCGCACTCCCCGACCCGACCTACGTCGGCGAGACGCTCGCCGGCGAGTTGACCGCCTTCGTCGGAGCTGCGGTGTGATCGTCGAGCGCGGCATCGTCTTCGCGGAGCGCGACGGGTTCCGGCACCTCGAGCTCGACGTCTACCGCCCGATCGAGGCGATGGGCCCACTGCCCGTCGTCCATCAGATCCACGGCGGAGGCTGGCGACGGTCGCACCGCGGCCTCGCGCCCCGTGAGACCCGCGCCTGGACGCCGTCGTTCTTCGAACGGATGGTCGATGCCGGGTTCGTCGTCGTCGCCAGCTCGTACCGGTTCAGCGGTGAAGCACTGTTCCCGGCCGCGATCGACGACGTCGTCGACGCCGCGCGCTGGATCGACGCGAACGTCGTGCGCTTCGGCGGCGACCCGTCACGCGTCGTGACGTTCGGGCAGTCCGCAGGCGGCTACCTGGCAGCAGCCATCGGGCTGCGCGACGACGCGCCCAGGACGTGCGGCGTCGTGTGCTGGTACCCCCTCACCGACCCGGGGGCCATCGCCGACGACGACCCGGCAGCCGACTTCCCGTCCCAGTGGCTCGGCGCTCCCCTCAGCACCGTCCCCGAGCTCACCGCCGCAGCATCGCTGCCGGCCCGAGCCCATGCCGGCGCGCCACCGTTCCTCATCCAGCACGGCACCGCCGACACGATGGCACCGTTCGATCAAGGCGTGCGGCTGCACGAGGCGCTGACCGCCGCCGGCGCCACGTCGACGCTCGAATCGGTCGCCGACGCCGAGCACTTCTTCGGCGGCCGGGACGACGCCGACATCGTCGCCGTCTTCGACCGCGCCCTGGCGTTCGCCCGGGCGGTGTCGCCGCCCAACTGACCGTCCGGTACACGGTCGGGTACGTTGCCCGCATGAGCCTTTCCTCCACGAGCATGGTGCACGGAACCTGCGACGTGCGGTTCGAGGCGATGCGGGCGCTGCTCGCCGCCCACCTCGAGTCGGGCGCGGACTGCGGGGCCTCGGTCGCCGTCGTCCTCGACGGTGAACTCGTCGTCGACCTGTGGGGCGGCTGGGCCGACGAAGCCCGCACGGTGCGATGGGACCGCGACACGATCACCAACGTCTGGTCGAGCACCAAGACGGTGATGGCGCTGTGCACCCTGCTGCTCGTCGAACGCGGCGAGCTCGACTACGACGCGCCGGTCGCGACGTACTGGCCGGAGTTCGCCGCCAACGGCAAGCACGACGTCCGCGTCCGCCACCTGATGAGCCACACGTCGGGGGTGTCGGGGTGGGATCAGCCGATCGAGATCGCCGACGTGCTCGACTGGGAGACGTCGACCGCACGACTCGCCGAACAGTCGCCGTGGTGGACACCGGGCGACGGATCCGGCTACCACGCCCTCAACCAGGGGCACCTCGTCGGCGAGGTCGTCCGACGCATCACGGGACGAACGCTCGGCGCGTTCCTGCGCGACGAGCTGACCGGTCCGCTCGGCATCGACTTCCACATCGGTGTGCCCGACAGCGAGTTCGATCGGATCGCGAACGTCATCCCGCCCCCGCCGAGCCCACTCGCCGACATGTCGCTCGACCAGGACTCGACGGCGTACAAGACCTTCACCGGGCCGATGGCCACGGCGGACATCGCTCACACCGATGCATGGCGCCGGGCCGAGATCCCCGCGGCGAACGGCCACGGCAACGCTCGTTCGATCGCGCTGCTGCAGTCGATCGTGTCGAACGGCGGCATCGGGCCGGACGGCAACCGATGGCTGTCGACCGAGACGATCGAGCAGATCTTCCGTGAACAGTCGCACGGCGTCGACCGGGTGCTCGGCCTGCCGGTGCGGTTCGGCATCGGCTACGGCCTGCCGAGCGAATCGACGCCCCACATCCCCGCAGACCGGACGGCCTGCTACTGGGGCGGTTGGGGTGGCTCGTCGATCGTCAACGTCGTCGACCGCAACATGACCGTCGCCTACATGATGAACCGGATGGACGACGCCCTGCTCGGCGACACCCGCGGGTTCGACCTGGTCAGCGCGGCGCTCGCCGCGGTCTGAGCGTCAGGCGAGCAGCTCTCGCACCGCGGCCGCGACGCCGTCGCGGCCGTAGCCGTACTTGACCCACTGCTCCGGTGCGCTGCCGAATCCCGTGTACAGCTGCGGCACGCCGAGGCGACGGAAACCCTTCGGGCGGACCCCCTCGTCGACGAGCACGTCGGCGATCGCCGACGCCAGGCCACCGAAGGCGAGATGGTCCTCGGTCACGACGAGGTAGCCGGTCTCGTCGACGCAGCGCAACAACAGCTCGGTGTCGAGCGGTTTGATCGAGTACATGTCGACGACCCGCGCGTCGATGCCGTCGGCGGCGAGCTGTTCGGCGGCAGCCAGCGCCTCGGCGACCAGTTCGCCGTGCGCCATGATCGTCGCGTCACCGCCGTCGCGGGCGACGAGGCCCGCGCCGATCTCGCCGGTCATGGTCTCGGGCTCGTAGATGCACGGGTCGGACTTGCCCTTGCCGAGGCGGATGTAGAGCGGGTGCTCGTACGCCATGCTCCGGCGCATCACCGCGCCGACCATGTTGGGGTCGCTGCACGACACGACCGCCATGTTGACGAGGGTGCGCATCAGCGCGACGTCTTCCATGGCGTTGTGCGTCGAGCCGCCACCGGTCGTGAGCCCACCGCCCCAGCCGACGAACCGCACTGGGAGATCCTGGTAGCAGACGTCGGTCCGGTTCTGCTCGAGCGACCGCATCGAGATGAACGGCGCCATGCCGGCGACGAAGGGCATCATGCCCTCGAGCGCGAGCCCGGCGGCGATCCCGACGACGTTCTGCTCGGCGATGCCGACGTCGACGTAGCGGTCGGGGAACGCCTGGGCGAAGGCCTTGATCGGGTCGCCGACGTCCGAGGTCAGCCCCCACACGTGCGGGTGCTCGGCCGCGAGCTCGTGGAGTGTCTGACCGACGACGCCGCGCGCCGACACCATCGTGCCGATCGCGCTCACGAGCCGCCCCCGATCCCGCCACCGGTCGCGGCGAGCCGTTCGGCGAGTCGGGCATCGACCTCCGCCAGCGCCTCGTGCATCTGCTCGTCGGTGAGCGAGCCGGCGTGCCAACCGACGTTGCGCTCCATGAACGAGATGCCCTTGCCCTTCACCGTGTGGGCGACGATCGCGATCGGCTGGGCGTTCGGGTCGTCGTGGTCGACCGGCGGGAGCGCGTCGAGGACGTCGCAGATCGCGCCGACGTCGTGGCCGTCGACCTCGACGACGCGCCACCGGAACGCACGCCACTTGTCGGGGTACGGCTCGAGGTTCATCGCGACCCCCTCGAGCGACGACATCATCTGCTTGTTCCGGTCGATGACGGCGACCAGGTTGCCGAGCCCGTACGAGCCGGCGGTGTTCGCCGACTCCCACACCGAACCCTCGCACGTCTCGCCGTCACCGAGCAGGCAGAAGACCCGATGCGACTCGCGCCGCTGGCGGGCGGCGAATGCCAACCCGACCGCGATCGGCAGGCCGTGGCCGAGCGATCCGGTCGAGCTCTCGACACCGGGCAGTTGGATCTTGCACGGGTGCATCCCGTACGCCGAGTCGAGCTGGCCGTAGGTCGCCATGATCTCGTCCATGTCGAAGTAGCCGCGTAGGGCCATGGCGATGTACATGCCGACCGCGCCGTGTCCCTTCGAGAGGATGAACCGGTCGCGCTCGGGGTTGGCGAAGTCGTCGGGGTCGACGTTCATGCCGTGGTGGTACAGCGAGATGAGCAGCTCGACCATCGACATGTCGCCGCCGATGTGGATCGCACCGCTGTAGTGGCCGCACAGTCGCAGCAGCAGCCGGCGCATCTCGGCCGACAGCTCGTCGAGCCGCCGGATCTCGGCGGGGTCAGCCATGGCTCATGCCTCCTTCGGGTCCGATCGGGAACTCGTCGAGATCGACGCCGCACACCACTTTGCCCGACGGGAAGTCGGGCTGGACGCGCGCCTCCCACTCGGCGGTCGTGTGGCCGCCGTCGGACGGAACGAGGTGTGA
>JAUHYJ010000378.1 GCA_030425785.1 Acidimicrobiia bacterium
TCCAGGACCGTGATCAGATGCGCCAGCAGCAGGTCCGGCCGGTAGGCATCGATGTCGGCGGTGTGGCTGCTGCGGCCGTGGCGGAGTGGGTCGATGGCGATGACGTGATGATCGGTGGCGAGATCGTCGACGTAGCCGGCCTGCACCCATCGTTCGATCGACATGGTGTGTCCTGGGACGAGCACCATCGGGGGGCCACTGCCCGCCGTCAGCATCGCCAGCTCGAGCTCGCCGAACCGGCAGGTCCTCTGGTTCATCTTCGTCGCCATGGTCATCTCATCGTCGGTGGCGTGCCATTTCCGTCGGTCGTCAGGTGCGGTCGTGGAACTCGGCGGTGTCGATCGGCTTGCTCCACATCGACAGGTGGGTGGCATCGCCGGTGTACGGGTGGGCTCGGGCGACGTCCTCGTCGAGTTCGACGCCGAGGCCGGGGGCGGTCGGCGGCACGATGCGCCCGTCCTCCCACACGACCGGCGTGCGCAACAGCTCGGCGTGGAAGCCGCTGTTGTCCTGGATCGACTCGATGATCAAGAAGTTGGGCGAGCACGTGGCGAGCTGGATGTTCGCCGCCAGGCCGATCGGCCCGTTGTAGCAGTGCGGCGCGATCTGGGCGCCGAACGCCTCACCGAGTGACGCCACCTTCTTGCCCTCGAGGAGACCGCCGACCCGACCGAGGTTCGGCTGCAGGATCGACACGGCGCGCGCTTCGAGCAGTCGGGCGAACTCGTACTTCGACGTGAGCCGCTCGCCGGTCGCGATCGGCACCGTCGACTGGGCCGCCACCTGCGCCATCGCACCGACGTCGTCGGGCGGCACCGGCTCTTCGAACCACAACGGGTCGAAGCGGGCGATCTCTCGGGCGACCCGCTGGGCGCCGCCGGCGGTGAACTGCCCGTGCGTGCCGACCAGGATGTCGGCCCGGTCGCCGACCGCGTCGCGAACCGCTGCCAGCATCGCCACCGTGATGGCGAGGTCGTCGAGCCTCGGCTGGTGGCCACCCATCGCGGTGTACGGACCGCACGGGTCGAGCTTGACCGCGGTGAAGCCACGTTCGACCTCCTCGACCGCCCGCCGTGCCGCCGCGGCGGGGTCGGTGTAGACATCCGCGTCGTCGGTCGGGTCGGCGTAGAGGTACGTGTACGACCGCAGTGCCTCGTGGACACGCCCGCCGAGCAACTCGTAGACCGGCACGTCGTGCGCCTTGCCGACGATGTCCCAGCACGCCATCTCGAGCGCGCTGATCGCGCCGGCGAGCGTCACGTCGGGTCGCTGGGTGAACCCGCGCGAGTACGCCCGCCGGAAGAACCGTTCGACGTGGTGGGGGTCCTCACCGACGAGGAACTGGTCGGCGAGGTCCTCGACGACGGCGGCGGCGACCGATGCTCGCACCGTGGCGCCGTAGTGCTCGCCGTAGCCGACGATGCCGTCGTCGGTCGTCAACTTGACGAACACGAAGTAGGCGCCACCGAGGCTCGGTGGCGGGTTCCCGACGACGAACGTCTCGACGGTGGCGATGCGCACGGGGACGAGTCTCCCAGAGCGGTCAGTCGGTGTCGAAGACGATGACGTTGCGCAGCGCCGTGCCGGACCGTACCTCGTCCATCGCCTCGTTGATCTCGTCGAGCGGGAACGTGTGCGACACCAGACCGTCGAGCTCGAGGCCGCCGTCCTGGTAGCGCTGCACGAGCGCGGGGATGTCGCGGGCGATCACCGACGTGCCCATCTTCGAGCCGAGGATCCGCTGGTTCTGGCCGGCCAACGACCCGGGGTCGAACACGCCGCTGACGCCGGTCGCCGGCATCCCGACGATCACGATCGCCCCCATCGTGCCGACAAGATCGGTGGCGCCCGCCAAGGCGGACGGCGCGCCGGTCGCGACGAACACGTAGTCGGCGAGCATGCCGTCGGTGAGCTCGTGTACGAGCGAGTCGACCGGACCGTCGGTCAGGTCGTGCGCGTGCGTCGCTCCCAGGTGGATGGCGAGGTCGAGCTTGGCCGGTTGGACGTCGACGGCGATGATCGTCGCCGCCTTGGCCAGTGCCGCGCCCTGGACGACGTTGAGGCCGACGCCGCCGCACCCCAGCACGACGACCGAGCTGGCGGGTTCGACGGCCGCTGTGTTCAGGACGGCGCCGACACCGGTGATCACGCCACAGGCGAGCAGCGCTGCAGACGCATCCGGCACGTCGCCGTCGATCGGGACGATCTGGCTGGCGTGCACCACGACCTCGTCGGCGAACGCGGCGGTGCGCATGCCGTGGCCGACGGGCCGGCCGTCGGCGTCGGTCAGCGGGCTGGTCTCGTCGAGCGGGAAGGTGGTCGGGCAGGTGACTTCGGCGCCGCGCTGGCAGTGGTGGCATTCGCCGCACGAGCGGATCAGGGTGACGACCACGCGCTCGCCGACGTCGAATCCGACACCGTCCCCGACCGCGGCGATGACCCCGGTCGCCTCGTGCCCCCAGACGGCGGGGAGCTCACCGCCCCACTCGCCGTCGGCGTAGGAGATGTCGCTGTGGCAGATCGCGACGGCCGAGAGCCGGACGCGGACCTCGCCCGGGCCCGGGTCGGCCAGGGTGAGCTGCTCGATGCGCAGGGGTTCGCCGAACGCACGACACACCGCGGCGCGGACGGTGGTCGGCATCAGAGGCCCGGCTTCCAGATCATCAGCGCCAGTCCGATCACGAGCCCGAGGTGGGTGACGCCGACCCCGGCCGCGAGCTTGGCGCGCCCCGCGTCGGAGTCGTCGGTGAGCGCCGGGCGGATGAGGAACCAGCTGACCAGGACGAGCGCGAACCAGTTGACGAGCGAGAGCGCGAGCCACAGCTGCGACATCTTGTAGGCATCCTCGGACATCCCGGCGAGGCCCATCCCGAGGACCCACAGGACCACGAGCGCGGGCAGCGTGACGCGGAGGTGGCTGGCGGCGATCGCAGCGGTGGCGCCGGCACGCCGCAGCTGCGGATACAGCAGGACGGGGCCGAACGCGACCACCGCCGCAGCGATGTGCGCGAACGCCATGAGGCGGTAGGCGAACGTGTCGAGCAGGATGGCGAGCACGGCGCGCACGCTACCGGAAGCGGCCCGGGGGACGGCGGCGCACGCTCGGTCGTGCCGCCCGCCGGTCAGATCTCCTCGAGCGCCTCGAGCAGTGCGTTCTCGACGACCTCGGTCAGCGCCGGATGGATCCAGTACGGGCCCTCGGCGAGGTCGCGGGCGGTCTGTCCGAACCGCATCGCCTGGACGATCGGCTGGATGAGTGTGGCCGCCTGCGGGCCCATGACGTGTCCACCGACGATCAGCCCGCTGGCTCGATCGACGAGCACCTTGGCGAACGACGTCTCGTCGGCGAGCGCCCAGCCGTAGGCCGTTCCTGCGTAGTCGCGGCGCCCCACGGCGAGGTCGACGCCTGCCTCGTGTGCCTCCTGCTCGGTCATCCCGACCGCGGCGACCTGGGGGTTCGAGAACACGGCGTTCGGCACCGCCACGTGATCGACGGCGCGGAGGTCGTCGGGGTGGGCGATGTTCCAGAACGCGGTGGCCGCTTCGCGGTTCGCGACGTGCTTGAGCTGGTACTCGTTGGCGACGTCGCCGACCGCCCACACGCCGTCGACGCTCGTGCGGAGGTACTCGTCGACCCGGATCGTGCCGTGGTGGTGGCAGTCGAGGCCGCCGATCTCGGCATCGATGAGGTCGCTGTTCGGTTCGCGACCGGTCGCGACCAGCAGCTGGTCGACCTCGACGTCACCATCGGGGGAGGTGATGACGACCACGTCGCCGCGCCGCTCGATCCGGGTCGGGAGGTGGCCGAGGTGCAGCTCGATGTTCGGACGGCGGCCGAACACGTCGGTGAACCGCTCGGCGACCTCGCGGTCCTGTGAGCGGAGCAGGATCTCCGACCGGTTGAACACGTCGACCGACGCCCCGAGCCCGGCGAAGACGTGACCCATCTCGACGGCGATGTAGCCGCCGCCGATGATGCCGAGTCGCGCCGGGAGGTCGTCGAGCCGCATGATCGTGTCGCTCGTGTGGAAGCCGGTCTCGGCGAGCCCCGCGATCGGCGGGACGACCGGGCGCGAGCCGGTCGCGACCAGCACGTGCGGCGCGGTGATCCGGCGCCCCTCGACGTCGAGCACCCGCTCGCCGACGAACCGGGCGGTGCCCTCGATCAGGGTGACGTTCGGTGTGCCGGACTCGCGATAGTGCCGGCCGCCCGCCGAGATCGGGTCGATGCGACCGAAGACCCGGTCGCGGATGGCAGGCCAGTCGGCACCGTCGAACCGTAGGTCGATCCCGAGCCGTTCGGCGTGGGCCGCCTCGAGCGCGACGTCGGCCGGCAGGACGAACATCTTCGACGGGATGCAGCCGACGTTCAGGCAGGTGCCCCCGAAGGTCCCCCGTTC
>JAUHYJ010000379.1 GCA_030425785.1 Acidimicrobiia bacterium
CAGCGACACGGCAGCGGTCGACGAGAACCGCACGACCATCTCGGCCATCCGGACCCGATCGGAGCGGCGGTGACGCATCCAGGCGACGGTCGTCATCGCGAAGACGCCGCCACCCCACGCGGCGGCCGCACCCAGGTGCACGAGATTGACGAACGAGTGGACCGCCCAGGGACCCCGGCTGACCGTGTGGCCGTCGAACCAGAACGACGCCAGCACGAGGGCGTAGCCGAAGATGCCGGCCGCGGCGGTCGCCGTCGGCGTCCAGCGATGCTCCGCATCAGGTGCCCTGGCAGCCCGGACGTCAGCGGTCCCCGACGGCAGTTCGGTGGCGACCGCGGCCGACAGCGACGGCGTCGGGCCCGCGATCCGGCCGGCCCGGGTGTGGAAGCCGAACAGCACGACCAGGCCACCGACCACCTTGAGCGCGGCGGCGACCCCGGGCTTCGTCGACAGCGACGCGCCGAACGACGCCGACGGGTCCGCCTCGACGAGGGCCGCGTACTCGATCAGCCCGCCGGTGGCGATGACGAGACCGGCGAGTCGGACCCACGTGAGGAGCGACACGAGCTCGTCGCGTGATCCGCGCACCGTCCAGATGAGCGCCGCGAGGACGCCGACACCGAAGACGGTGCCGAGCATCGTGGCGATCCGGCCCGATCGACCGACGGGCACCGCGTCGTCGGCCGAGCCCACGGCCAGGAACTCCTCGAGCGGGTCGTCGGACATCGCTGCGTGCGCAGCGGCGTCCATGTCCTCCATCCCGGCGGTCCCGTCCGTGTGGCCCATGCCGGCCATGTCGTCGGCGCCCGACGCCGGCGCGACGGTGGTCGCCGTGGCGCCGCCCGCAGGGTCCGGCGTTCCGGTCACCTCGAAACGGAACGATCCCTCGATCGGGTGGGCGTCGCCCGCGCGCACGCTCCACCGGACGCCGTAGGTGCCTGCCGCCAGCGGCGGATCGAACGAGAGCACGAACGACGTGCCGTCGGTCTCGTCGATCGACGACGGCGACCGGATCGTGCCGTCCGGACCGAGCAGCTCGAACCCGTCGCCGGCCGGTTCGGCCGGGTTGGTGAAGTTCAGCACCACGACGTCGAGCGGGCCGTCGACGACGTCGCCGTCCGCTGGTGCCGACGAATCGAAGTCCGTGTGCGCAGCAGCGACGCCCGCGAGCCCGACGATGCCGATGGCGACGGTCACGAGCGCCACGAGGAGCCGGGCGACGCGCCCGTGCGAGGTGGTACTGCGCATCAGGCCGAACACGCTACCTCCGACCCCGCGCCGTACCCGATCGGGTCAGGCGAGGTGGCCGAGCAGAAGCCGGGTCACCGCCGTCGGGTCGTCCGGCTCGAGCCATCGCGGGACCCGGAGCAACCAGGACACCGGCGCCCGCCGGTTGGCCACCACGTAGGCGACGACGCTCACGAGCGAATCGAGTTCGGCTGCGTCGACGACCCGCGTCTGCTGGTCGAGAGCGTGCAGGCGAACCGCCGACTGCCACGCCTGATCGCGGGCGCGATCGAGCGAGAACCCGAACATGCGCCCACCGCCCCAGGCGACCGCCAGCTGCGTCCAGCCGGCGACGCGACCGAGGTCACGCAGGATGTCCGGCTGGGTCTCGGCCAGGAGGTCGTTGATCGCGTCGAAGTCGGGGCGCAGCCCATCGAGTGACGCGCCCGCGTCGGCCAACTCGACGACGACCTGCGGGAGATCGTGGTTCACGTGGGCGTTGATCCCGAGCAGGAGGTGCTGCACGATCAGCAGCTGCCGGTCGCCGGCGACGTCGTCGGCTGCCCGCCAACACGCAGGCTGCGGCCGCACGCCGCTGCGTGGGCCGAGATACCAGTCGGCGAAGGTTCGGGCGAACGTCGCCATCCGCGCACCGTCGCCGAAGCGGCCCTCGCCGATCGCCGTCTGGACGCGATCGGTGACCCGCGCGTACATCGCGGCGAAGTACCCGCTGGCGTCGTCGGCGGCGAGTGCCGTCGACCGCAACTCGTCGATCGTCGACTCGAGCACGCGATCGACCGTATCGCGGGGCTGGGATCGGGTTCGGTTAGAGGCTCGGCAGCGACCAGACGAGCGACTGCAGCAGCAGGGTCTCGTTCGGGTTGCGTTCGAGCGACTCCATCGCCCGGTGGATGCGGCGCACCGCATCGGCGACCTCGTCGCGACGGGCGGTGTGGCCCTCGACGAGGGCGTCGCGGTACTCGCCGGCGACGACGGTCAGGCCGGCCAACAGCTCGTCGGTGCGGTGACGTCGCAGCTCGCGTTTGTGGCGCTCGTCGAGCGCCTTCTTCCCGCTGCCGCGCTCGCCGTACTGGGCGATCCGCTCGTCGAGTACCGCGACCTCGTCGGCGTGTCGTTCGGCGAGCGGCGCGGCAGCGGCTTCGATGGCCGCGAGCAACTCGTCGACGATCGCCAAGGCGGTCGAGCCGGTGCCGTCGATGCGGTGGACTACGCCGGCGAACAGCTCACGCCGAGCGGCCAGCGCCGGGTCGTTCGCGAGGACGCGCGCCCGATCGATGTTGCCGGCGGCCGCTCGCGCCGCCAGAGCGGCGGCATCGGGCGCGACTCCCTCGGCCGTCAGCCGGTCGACGATCGCGGCGTCGGGCACCACACCGAAGTCGATGCGCGCACACCGCGACGAGATCGTGATCAGCTCGTGGGGTACGAAGTCGGCCAGGATCAGGAAGATCGTCGACGCCGGCGGCTCCTCGATCGTCTTCAACAGCAGCGCGGCACCCTCCGGGCGCAGCAGGTGGAACTCGTCGAGCAGCATGATCTTGCGCTCGCCCTCGGCCGGTGCGAGCGCCGCCTGCCGCACGATCTCGCGAGCCTGGTCGAACGAGATCGACGGGCCGGTCCGGGTGACCTCGTGGACGTCAGGGTGTTCGCCCCGCATCACCAGACCGGCGTCGCGCGACGCGTCGTCGTCGGTGCCGGTCAGCAGCCGCGACGCGAACGCTCGCGCGGCCTCGCGCTTGGTCGAACCGGCCGGGCCGACCAACAGGTAGGCGTGCACCGGTGACTCGGCTGCCGCGCGCAGCCGGTCGACGGCGGCCTCCTGACCGACGACGGCGTCCCAGACGCTCACAGCCCGAGCCGCTCGCGCACGATCGAACGGATGGTGGCGGTGACCGTGTCGATCGGCCCGGAGGCGTCGACGACCACCCAGTGCTCGGGGTCGGCGTCGGCCATCTCGACGAACCCGTCGTCGACGCGTCGGTGGAACTCGTCGCCGGCGCGCTCGAAGCGATCGAGCTCGCGGCGGCTCATCCGGTCACGGGTGACGTGCTCGGGCACTCGCAACAGCACGACCAGATCGGGCCAGGTGTCGCCGATCGCCCACCCGTTGATCCGGCGCAGATCGTCGAGCGGGAGCCCGCGGCCGTACCCCTGGTAGGCGAGGGTCGAGTACACGCTGCGGTCGCTCACCACGTTCCGCCCGGCCGCGAGCGCGGGTCGCACGACCTCGGCCAGGTGCTGGGCGCGGTCGGCGGCGATGATCAGCGCCTCGGCGTGGTCGTCGAGATCGGTGACCGACGTGTCGTGGAGGATCGCGCGGAGCCGTTCACCGATCGCCGTTCCGCCGGTCTCCCTGGTGTGGATCGCATCGAGGTCGGCGGCGAGCCGTCGCGCTTGGGTGCTCTTGCCGCACCCCTCGGCGCCCTCGAAGGCGATGTACACCGGCCGATCCATCGGCCGGTCACCCTACCCGGCCGACTCCGGCCGGGCGGGGTGACCGACGTCCCGCAGCCACCAGCGCTGCGGGTCCCCCGATCAGGCCTCGATGTGCGTGCCCGACATCTCGAGCTTGGTGGCGAAGACCGCCGCTTCGGTGCGACGCTCCATGCCGAGCTTGGCGAGCATGTTCGACACGTAGTTCTTGATCGTCTTCTCGGCGAGGAACATCTCCGAGGCGATCTGGCGGTTCGTCATGCCGTCCGCGATGTAGTGGAGGATGCGGCGCTCCTGCGGCGAGAGCCGCGACAGCCGCTCGTCCTCCTCCGACGGCGTGCGCAGCCGCTGCAGCACCCGCCCGGTGATCGCCGGGTCGAGGAGCGACTCACCGGCCGCGACGCACTTGACGGCGTCGAGCAGTTCGTTGCCGCGGATCTGCTTGAGCACGTAGCCCGACGCGCCGGCCATGATCGCCTCGAACAGCGCCTCGTCGTCGCTGTAGGAGGTGAGCATCAGGCAGTTCGTGCCGACCGTGCTGCGCACCTCGCGACACACCTCGATCCCGTTGCCGTCGGGTACCCGCACGTCGAGGATCGCGACGTCGGGCTGAACGGCGGGAATGCGTGCGAGCGCCTCGGCGGCGTTCGCCGCCTCGCCCACCACCTCGATCTCCCCGCTCGACTCGAGCAGGGCGCGCACGCCC
>JAUHYJ010000380.1 GCA_030425785.1 Acidimicrobiia bacterium
CTTGTGGTCGGCGGCCGAGACCGGCCGGAAGTCGGCGACCGCCGCAGCCATGACGACGACGTCGGCGATCGCCGCAGCCGACTGCATGGCGGCTTCCATCTGCGCGGCGGTCTCGACACGCACGACCTCGACCCCCGGCGGCGCCTCCCGGTCGGCGGTCGAGACGAGGGTGACCGCGGCGCCTCGCGAGGCGGCCTCGGCAGCGAGTGCGTAGCCCTGCTTGCCCGAGCTGCGGTTGGCGATGACCCGGACGGCGTCGATCGGCTCACGGGTACCTCCGGCGCTGATCACGACCGACACGCCCTCGAGATCACGCGGGCCGAGCACGCGCTCGACCTCGGCGACGATGGTCTCGGGGGCGGCGAGACGACCCGCCCCGACGTCACCGCCCGCCAACCGGCCCGATTCGGGGTCGACGACGTGGACGCCCCACGAGCGCAGGGTGGCGATGTTGTCGACGACCGCGGGGTGTTCCCACATCTCGGTGTGCATGGCCGGGCAGACCATGACCGGCGCCCGGGTGGCGAGCAGGATGTTCGTCAGCAGGTCGGTCGACAATCCGGACCGGTAGGCGGCGATCAGCCGTGCGGTCGCGGGCGCGACCAGGATCAGATCGGCGCCCTGACCGATCACGGTGTGCGGGATCGGCGTCTCGGGATCGTCCCACAGTCGCGTCTTGACCGGCTCGGAGGCGAGCGCCGACAGCGTCGTCGCACCGAGGAAGCGTTCTGCGCCCGCGGTCATGACCGGTACCACGTGGGCGCCGGCGTCGACGAGCCGCCGCGAGATCTCGACCGCCTTGTACGCAGCGATGCCCCCGGTCACGCCCAGGACGATGCGCTTGCCCTCGATCGTCGGGATCATGCGCGTGGGATCATCCCGATGCGCGGTGGTCCGTGCCGTCCGCCGGGGCGAGCATCGACGCTCAGCTCTCGAAGTCGCCCTCGGGCAGGCCGAGCTCGGCCTCGGGCTCCTCCGGGGCGTCGGTCAGCACGATCTTGTCCGCCGAGATCTCCTCGAAGGCGATGCTGAGCGGCTTGCGAGCCGTCGACGACACCTGCGGCGGCACCATGTGGCCGAGGCCGTCTCCGAGCTGATTGAAGTACGAGTTGATGTTGCGGGCCCGACGGGCAGCGAGGGTGACCAGGCTGAACTTCGAGTCGACCCGGCCGAGGAGGCCCTCGATCGGCGGGTTCATCATCGTGTCGTGGCTCTGCGCCATGCATCAACTCCAGTGCGGGACGGTTTTCGGGCTCGACCAGCCTACCGGCCGGATCGTGTGCGTTCGCGGTCGATGATCGACATCATCTCGTCGACCGTGCGATCGAACTCGTCGTTGACGACCAGGTAGTCGGCGATGTCGCGGCCGATCGGCTCCTCCTTCTCGGCCTTGCGGAGCCGGGCGTGGACCTTGTCGTCCGGGTCGCCGCGTCCTCGTAGCCGGCGCTCCTGTTCCTCTCGGCTCGGGGGCAGCACGAAGATCAGGATCGCCTCGGGGAACTGGTGCTTGACCTGTTGGGCGCCGTCGACCTCGATCTCGAGGACGAAGTCGGTGACGTCGTCGCGTGCGTCGCCCGCCGGGCCGGGCGTGCGGTCGAGGTGATCGGGACGCGGGGTGCCGTAGTAGTTGCCGAGGAACTCGGTCCACTCGAGGAAGCCGCCCTCGCTGATCCGCCGCTCGAAGTCCTCGGCCGACACGAAGACGTAGGCGTCATCGGGTTCGCCGGGACGTTGGGCTCGGGTCGTCCACGAGCGGCTCAGCCAGAGCTGCGGGTCGCGCGCGACGAGCGCGTCGACGATGGTCCCCTTGCCGACCCCACCGGGGCCCGAGACCACGATGATAAGTCGCCGGTCAGCCAAGTTGCTGGAGCAACGCAGCGCGCTGCTGCGCCCCGAGACCCTGCACGCGGCGATTCTCGGCGATGCCGATCTCGTCCATCACGCGCCGGGCCTTGACCTTGCCCACCCCGGGCAGGGACTCGAGCATCGAGACGACCTTGAGCTTGCCGACGTTGTTGTCGTCGGAGTCGAGCGCCTCGGCGAGGGTCATCGACCCCATCTTCAACCGCGCCTTGATGTCGGCCCGAGCGGCGCGAGCCTCGGCGGCCTTCGCGAGGGCTGCCGCCCGCTGCTCCGGCGTCAACTGAGGAGGAGTTGCCATGGTCGTCAACCTACCGCGCTCACGTCGCTCACGCGGTGGATACCGCGCTCCGCAAGGATCTCGTGCAGCTCGTCGCGCACCGTGATGCACGCGCGCGGGTCGGCGAAGCTGGCGGTGCCCACCTGGACGGCGCTCGCGCCCGCCAGCAGGAACTCGACGGCGTCCCAGCCGCTCGCCACACCACCGACGCCGACGATCGGCACGTCGGGCAGCGCGGCGTGGACGTCGTGGACCGCCCGCACCGCGACCGGATGAATGGCGCGCCCCGACAGACCGCCGCCGCCGTTGCCGAGTGCCGGTGCCCACGTGGCGCGGTCGTAGACCAGTCCGAGCAGGGTGTTCACGAGGGTGAGCGCCTCGGCGCCGGCCTCGCTCACGGCGGCCGCGACCTCGACGATCCGGTCGGTGTTGGCGCTCAACTTGGCCCACCTGGGACGCCCGCAGCCGGCGGTGGCCGCCACGACCTCGGCCGACACGTCGGCGTCGTGGGCGAAGATCGCGCCACGACCCTCGAGGTTGGGGCACGACAGGTTCACCTCGACCGCCACGACCTCGGACGGTGCGTCGGCGAGCAGGTCGGCGGCGCGACGGTAGTCGTCGACCGAGCGACCCCAGATGCTGCAGACGATCGTCGCCCCGGCGTCGACCAGCCGAGGCGCCTGGACCCGCAACCACGATTCGACGCCGGGGCCCTGCAGGCCGACGGCGTTGATCATCCCCTGCGGGGTCGGGTGGACGCGCGGCGCCGGGTTCCCGGGCCACTCGTAAGCGGCGATCGACTTCGTGACGACCGCTCCGATCGTCGCCAGGTCGAAGAACGGAGCGAACTCGGTGCCGTAGCCGGCGGTACCGGACGCCGTCATGACGGGTTCGCGAGCGCGACCGAGCCCACCGTCACCCGCAGGTCGACGCCGGCCCGCGGTGTCATCGTGCGTGGAACTCCTGGAGGCTCTTGACGGGCAGGCTCTCGGGGGTCTCCCCCATGCCCTGCGCCGCCGCCAGTGCGGCACTCACGGTGGTGACGCACGCGACCCGGTGGAGGCTGGCGGCCTTGCGGATGTGCTCGCCGTCGCTGCGGCCGACCGAGCCCCTCGGCGTGTTGACCACGAACTTGATCGTGCCATCCGCGATGAGGTCGACCGCGGTCGGGCCCTTCGACCCGCCCGCGTCGTCGGCGTCCTGCACCTTGCCGAGCACCTGGTCGACCTCGACACCGAACTTCGCGAAGTACGCGGCGGTGCCCTCGGTCGCGGCGATGGCGAGCCCGTGCTCGCGCATCCGTTGGGCGACGATCAGCCCGGCCGGCTTGTCGGTGTCGTTCACCGAGATGAACACGGTGCCGTCGTTCGGCAGGCCGTTGCCGGCGGCGAGTTCGGCTTTGAAGAACGCCAGGCCGAACGTGTCGTCGACACCCATGACCTCGCCGGTCGATCGCATCTCCGGGCCGAGCGCCGGGTCGACCTCGGGGAACCGGTTGAACGGCAGCACCGCCTCCTTCACCGCGACGTGCCCCGACACCGGATCGGTGAGCAACCCCTCGTCGCGCAACTCCGCGAGCGTCGCCCCGAGCATCACGCGGGTCGCGACCTTGGCGAGCGGGATGCCCTTCGCCTTCGCGACGAACGGCACCGTGCGGCTGGCGCGCGGGTTGGCCTCGATCACGTACACCGTCGTGCCCGCCACCGCGTACTGCACGTTGATGAGGCCGCGCACGTCGAGCCGGTGCGCGATCGCCGTCGTGTACGCCTTGATGACGTCGACGACCCAGTCCGGCAGCGTCTGGGGCGGGATCGCGCACGCCGAGTCACCGGAGTGGACCCCGGCCTCCTCGACGTGCTCCATCACACCGCCGATGAACACCTCACCGGTGTGGTCTCGAATGGCGTCGACGTCGACCTCGGTCGCGCTGGCGAGGAACCGGTCGATCAGGACCGGCCGCTCGGCCGACAGGCCACCCTCCTTGCCGAGGCTGCCGAAGCCCGACAGCTCGTCCATCGCACGCGCGAGGTGATTGCGGTCGTGGACGATCTGCATCGCCCGGCCGCCGAGCACGTAGCTCGGCCGCACCAGCACGGGGAAGCCGATCCGGTCGGTGATCGCGAGCGCCTGCTCGAGGTCGACCGCGGTGCCGCCGGGTGGTTGCGGGATCTGCAATTCGTCGCACATCGCGTTCCAGCGCTCGCGGTCCTCGGCGGCGTCGAT
>JAUHYJ010000381.1 GCA_030425785.1 Acidimicrobiia bacterium
CAGAAGTCGAACATCTTGATGCTCGGCCCCACCGGCTGCGGCAAGACCCACCTGGCGCAGACGCTCGCCCGGATGCTCAACGTGCCCTTCGCGGTCGCCGACGCCACGGCGCTCACCGAGGCCGGCTACGTCGGCGAGGACGTCGAGAACATCCTCCTCAAGCTCATCCAGGCCGCCGACTTCGACACCAAGCGGGCCGAGACCGGCATCGTCTACATCGACGAGATCGACAAGGTCGCCCGCAAGAGCGAGAACCCCTCCATCACCCGCGACGTGTCGGGCGAGGGCGTGCAGCAGGCGTTGCTGAAGATCCTCGAGGGCACGCAGGCGTCGGTGCCGCCCCAGGGTGGCCGCAAGCACCCGCACCAGGAGTTCATCACGATCGACACCACGAACGTGCTGTTCATCCTCGGCGGTGCGTTCGCGGGGCTCGAGTCGATCATCGAGCAGCGGATCGGCCAGCAGGGCGTCGGCTTCAACGCACAGGTGCGCTCGAAGTCCGAGCGCGATCCCGGCGAGCTGTTCGCCCAGGTCCTGCCCGAGGACCTCGTCAAGTTCGGCATGATCCCCGAGTTCATCGGCCGCATGCCGATGGTCGGCGCCGTGCGCTCGCTCGACCGTGACGCACTCGTCCAGATCCTCACCGAGCCCAAGAACGCCCTCGTCAAGCAGTACGAGAAGGTGTTCGCCTTCGAAGACGTCGAACTCGAGTTCACCGAGGACGGCCTGACCGCGGTCGCCGACCTCGCCATCCTGCGGGGCACGGGCGCACGTGGCCTGCGGGCCATCCTCGAAGAGGTCCTGCTGAACACGATGTACGACCTGCCTGGCCGCACCGACATCGGTAAGGTCGTCATCGACGAGGACACGGTGCGCGAGAAGACCAACCCCACGCTCGTCCCGCGCAAGGGCTCGTCGAGCCGGCCCCGCCGGCAGGCCAGCTGACACCGGCGACCGGCATGGGTTTCGCGAGCGCGCTCGCCTATCTCGACGACCACGCGTCGTACGACAAGACCGGTCGCGTCGACAGCCCGTCGATCGAACCGATCGCGAAGCTGTGCGCGGCGATGGGCGATCCGCACCTGGCGCAGCCGGTCATCCACGTGACGGGCACCAACGGCAAGGGCTCGACCGTGCAGATGATCAGCCGGCTGCTGATGGCGCAAGGGCTGACGGTCGGCACGTACACGAGCCCGCACCTCGAACGCATCAACGAGCGGATCAAGCGGAACGGCGAGCCGATCTCCGACGACGAGTTCGCTGAGGCCATCGCCGGCGTCGCCGACGTCGAGTTGATCACCGGTGTCCGACCGACCTACTTCGAAGCCGTCACCGCCGCGGCGTTCCGCCACTTCGCCGACGTCGCCGTCGACGTGGCCGTCGTCGAGGTGGGGATGCTCGGTCGGTGGGACGCCACCAACATCGTGCAGGCGCAGGTCGCGGTCGTCACCAACATCGCCCTCGACCACACCGAGTTCGCCGGGCCGTCCACCGTCGACATCGCACGCGAGAAGGCCGGCATCATCAAGCCGGGCAGCGCGGCCGTCGTCGGCGAGACCGACCCCGACCTGGTGCAGATCTTCCGTGACGAGGGTGCCGCCACGACGCTGGTGCGCGGCGACGACTTCGAGACCGTCGACAACTACCTCGCGGTCGGGGGCCGTTCGCTCGACCTGCGCACCCCCACGACGCTCTACTCGGGTGTGTTCCTCCCGCTGCACGGCGAGCACCAGGGCGACAACGCATCAGTGGCGTTGACCGCCGTCGAGACCTTCTTCGCGGCACCGCTCGCCGAGGACGTCGTCCACGAGGCGTTCGCCAACGTCGAGATGCCGGGCCGCTTCGAGGTCATGGGGGTGCAGCCGCTCGCGATCATCGACGGCGCCCACAACCCGCCGGGTGCGGACGTGTGCGCCGAGGTGTTCTTCGGCGACTTCCACCCGGACGGTCGGCGCATCCTGATCGTCGGCACGCTCCGCGACCCGACCGAGATGGTCGCCGCGCTCCGCGCCGACGAGTTCGACGTGGTGCACGCCTGTACGGCGCCGTCGCCCCGGGGCGTTCCGGGCGCCGTGGTCGCGCGGGCTGCCCGCGAGATCGGCTGCGACGAGGTCTACGTGCACGACACCGTCGAGGCGGCGTGCGAGGCGGCCCTGCGGCACGCGGACGCCGACGACGCGATCCTCGCGTGCGGCAGCATCTACGTGGCCGGCGCCGCCCGCGAACCGCTCCGGGGCTGACGTGTACGTGCGGCCGGCCGTCGCCGCCGACGCGGTGAGGGTGGCACAGGTGGTCCGATCCGCCGCGATCGAGGGCTACGCCGGCCTGTTCCCGCCCGGGTCGGCCCCACCTCCGATCGAGCAGTTCGTGGCCGGATGGCAGGAGCGGATCGCCGACCCGACCTGCCGTGTGATCGTCGCCGTCGCCGACGACGACGTGTGCGGCGTCGCTGCGCTCGCCCGCGACGACGGCGTGCCGTCGGGGCGTCTCCTCGAGCGGCTGTACGTCGAGCCGGGCACCTGGACCGGAGGCGCGGGGTCGGCGCTGCACGACGCCGCGGTCCGAGCGGCCCTGCTCGACGGCGCCGACGGATTGCACCTGTGGGTGCTCGAGGGCAACGCGCGGGCGCGCGGCATGTACGAGCGTCGCGGCTGGCGCGTCGTGCCCGGCCGCACGGCCACGCCCGAAGGTGCCGATGCGGTCGAGCTGTTGTACGAGCTCGGCCTGCCGGCTCCGACGTTGTTCACCGGCAGGACGGCCGAGATCTCGATCGCCCGTGCCGCCGACGCCGGCGAGATCCTGACACTGCAGCGCGCTGCGTTCCTGCGCGACGCCCAGATCTACGACGATCCGTTCATGGCGTCGCTCACGCAGCCACTCGACGAGATCCGCTCGATCATCGCCGCCGACGACTGGCTCGTCCTGGTCGCTCGCCTCGGCTTCCGGGTCGTCGGGTCGGTGCGCGCGCACCTCGTCGACGGCGTCGCCGACATCGGCCGGCTCATGTCCGCGCCCGACGCCGAGGGGCGCGGGATCGGGCGCGCGCTGATGTCCGCGCTCGAGACGATGGCGGCGCCCCTCGTCGGCCGATTCCGTCTGCACACCGGTGTCCGCAGCCACGACACGATCGACTTCTACGAACGGCTCGGCTACGCACTCGTCGCCGACCCGACGGTGCCGCCGGATGCGGTCACGATGACCAAGACGGCGTGAGAAGGAGCGTCAGTCGGCCATGACGCGAGCGATCGCCCGGCGCCCGAGCTCGGACAGCACCGGATGGTCAGCGCCGTTGGCGACGTAGGCGATGCCGAGTGCCAGCGCCCACCCGCGTGCCCGGGCGGCGAGGTCCGCGCCCACACCGCCGTACGCCTCGAACAGCGCCGTGCGGTGGGCGACGTCGTCGAAGAGCAGCCAGGCGACCGACAGGTCGGTCGCCGGGTCGCCGGCCGTCAGGTCGCCGAAGTCGATGACCCCGCTCGGTGCCTGATCGGCCATCAGGATGTTCAGCGGGTGGAGGTCACCGTGGAGCCAGACGGCCGGTCCGCGGTGCGGTGAGGTGTCGCGGAGTCGTGCCCACCGATCTCGGACCGCGCCCGGCGCCTCGATCGCATCGAGCCATCGTTGCGTGACGGCGTCGCGGTCGGGGAGCGGGATGCCCCTGACCGGGTTGGCCGGCGCATCGAGTGGTGCCGGGCGGTGCATCGCACGGAGGAAGCCGCCGAGCGCCGCCGCCGTCGCGTCCTGGTCGAGCCCGTCGCCGAGCCCGATCGGCTCGCCCTCGATCCAGGGCACGATCGTCCACGGCCACCGGAAACGTTCGCTCGGCTCGCCACGTCGGAGCGGCGCCGGAATCGGGAGCGGCAGGTGCTCGGCCAACGACGGCAACCACCGCCACTCGTTCTCGATCAGGCGAACGGCCACCTCGCGCCGGGGGAGCCGCACGACGAGTTCGTCGCCGAGCCGGTACATCGCGTTGTCCCAGCCGCTTGCGGCGAACTCGATCGGCAGGACGGCCAGATCGGGGCACTGGTCGCGCACGAGTGCTCGGACGAGCGCGACATCGATCTCGACCTCGGCCTCGGGCATGTTCTGCGCTGCCATCCCACGCAGGCTAGAGAACGGCCCGCAGCGCACCGGGACGCGCGCGCGAGACTGCCCCCGTGGCGACGTCGAACCCCGACCGGCGACAGGACGTTCGCGATGCGTTCGGCCGCAACGGCTTCATCGAGGTCGAGTTCACGGGCGCGCCCGCGACGTTCGGTGTCGGCTACCACCGTGCGCCCGATGGCCCGGCTCCGGACCTCGGTGACCGACCGCTCTTCGAGTTCGTGCGCTGACGTGGGTCCGGGGCTCGACGACG
>JAUHYJ010000382.1 GCA_030425785.1 Acidimicrobiia bacterium
CGGTCGCGTAGAGCGTGCGCCCGTCCGGCCCGCCGAACTCGACGTTCGCACAGACCTCCGGTAGCCGCAGGGTGCCGAGCAGGAGCCCGTCGGGGTCGTAGCAGTGGACGCCCTGCTGCCCGCTCGTCCAGAGGCGACCGGCGTCGTCGAGGCGGAAGCCGTCGAAGACGCCCTCGGGACACGTCGCCCAGACCTCGCCACCGCCGGTGACACGACCTGCCGCGACGTCGACGTCGTAGCGGCGGATGTGGCGCGGACCGTCGGTCATGTGGCTGACGCCGGTGTCGGCGACGAACAGCGACGTCTCGTCGAGCGAGAACGCGAGCCCGTTCGGCCGCACCATGTCGGTCACCTGGGCCGTCACCTCGCCCGAGTCCGCATCGACGCGGTAGACGTTGCTCGACCCGATCTCGGACTCGGCCCGGTAGCCCTCGTCGTCGGAGTCGATGCCGTACGTCGGGTCGGTGAACCAGATGCTGCCGTCGCTCGCGACGACGACGTCGTTCGGGCTGTTGAGCCGCTTGCCGTCGTAGCGGTCGGCGACGATCTCACGCCGGTGATCGGGCCACCAGCGCACCACGCGGCGGGGGCCGTGCTCGCAGGCGACGACGACACCGTCCAGGTCGAGGGTGTGGCCGTTGCAGAAGTTGGCCGGTCGCTCGTGCTCGGTCACCGCACCGGTCGTCTCGTCGAACCGCATCAGGCGGTTGCTGCGGACGTCGCTCCAGTAGAGAGCCGACTCGGCCGCGACGTACACGGGACCCTCGGCCCACGTGCACCCGTCGGCGAGGTGGTGCAACTCCTCCCCCGGCTCGATCAGGTCGACGAATCGCTCGTCGTGGACGTCGAACACGGCAGGGGTCGGCGGACGCGGCACGTCGTTAGTGTGGCAGCCGATGACGACCAGTGAGACCATCACTCAGCCCGTCGACGGCCGCCAGACGATCGCCGCCCTCGATCTCGAGGGCGTCTTGGTCCCCGAGATCTGGATCGCCGTCGCCGAGCGAACGGGCGTCGAGGCGCTCACTCGCACGACCCGGGACGAGCCGGACTACGACGTGCTCATGCGGTACCGGCTCGATCTGCTCGCGGAACACGGATTGACGATGTCGCTGGTGCAGGACGTCATCGGCGGGCTCGCACCACTGCCCGGCGCCCGCGAGTTCCTCGACGAGCTGCGTCGTCGCACCCAGGTGATCATCCTCAGCGACACGTTCGAGCAGTTCGCGGCGCCGCTGATGGTCCAGCTGGGCATGCCCACCGTGTTCTGCCACCGGCTCGTCGTGGCCGACGATCGCATCGTCGACTACCGGCTGCGACAGCAGGACCAGAAGCGCCACTCGGTCGAGGCGTTCCGGTCGCTGAACTACCGGGTGGTCGCCGCCGGCGATTCGTACAACGACACGTCGATGCTCGGCGCGGCCGACGCCGGCTTCTTGTTCCACGCTCCCGCGAACGTGATCGACGAGTTCCCCCAGTTCCCTGCGTTGGACACGTACGACGAGTTGCTCGACGCCATCACGACGGCGCTGGCCTGACCGCCGGGATCGCCGGTCCGGACTCGGCGCGCGAGACTCGCCGGCATGCAGCACAGCGAGGGTTCCTTCACCGCCACCGACGGGCTGACCATCTACCACCAGTCCTGGCTCCCGGACGGCGACGCCGCGACCGGCCCGAAGGCAGTCGTCATCCTCGTCCACGGGCTCGGTGAGCACTCGGGCCGCTATCAGCACGTGGCCGAGCGGCTCGTCAGCGCCGGCTACGCCGTGCACGCGCTCGATCACCGCGGCCACGGCAAGTCCGAGGGCACGCGTGTGTTCGTCAAGTCGTACGACGAGTTCATGTCCGACCTGTCCCAGTACCGGACATGGGTCGAGGAGCAGCACCCGGGTCTGCCGGTCGTGATGCTCGGTCACTCGATGGGCGGCAACCTGGCGATGGGCCACGCGCTCGACCACCAGGCCGGCCTGGCCGGGCTCGCGTTGAGCGGTGCCGCGCTGAAGCCCGGCGACGACCTGTCCGGCGTCCAGATCAAGATCTTCGGCCTCATCGCCAAGGTCGCGCCGGGGTTCCGCCCGCAAGGGCTCTCGGCCGACGCGATCAGCCGCGATCCCGCCGTCGTCGAGGCGTACCGCAACGACCCACTCGTCTACACCGGCAAGATCTCCGCCGGGCTCGGCGCGGCGCTGATCGGTGCGATGCAGTCGTTCCCGGACCGCTACACGACGTTGCACCTGCCGATCTGGATCGGTCACGGCACCGAGGACCAGCTCACCGACATCGAGGGATCGCGCCAGCTCGAACGCCAGGCCCGCAACGCGGACGTCGCGGCGCACTACTACGAGGGCCTGTACCACGAGATCTTCAACGAGCCCGAGCAGGATCGGGTGCTCGACGATCTCGTCGGCTGGCTCGACGGCGTCGTCGGAGCCGCGGCATGAGCCTGGAGCCGCTCCCCGAGGACTGGGACGCCGCGCTCGCGATCGTCGCCCATCCCGACGACATGGAGTACGGCGCCGCCAGCGCCGTGGCCCGCTGGACGGGTCAGGGGAAGCGCGTCGCCTACCTACTGGTCACGCGCGGCGAGGCCGGCATCGACTCGATGGCCCCGGACGACGTCGTGCCGTTGCGCGCCGACGAGCAGCACCGGAGCTGTGCGGCCGTCGGGGTCGAGACGCTCGAGTTCCTCGATCATCCCGATGGGTTGGTCACCGAGGGCATCGAGCTCCGGCGCGACCTGGCGGCGGCCATCCGACGGCATCGGCCGGACGTGCTGCTCACCATCAACCATCGCGAGACCTGGGGCGGGCCGAGCTGGAACCACGCCGACCACCGAGCAGTCGGGCGGGCCGTGCTCGACGCCGCGCGCGACGCCGGGAACCGCTGGCTGTTCCCCGACGCCGGCGAGCCGCACCAGGTGCGCTTCGTCGCGGTGAACGCGTCGCCGTCGACGTCGCACTACGTCGACGTGACCGATTCGATCGACGCCGGGGTCGCGTCGCTGCGCTGTCACGAGACGTATCTGCGAGCGCTCGGCGACGGGCCCGACCCCGACGAGTTCCTGCGGGGCGCCGCCCGCGGCATCGGCGAGCAGGTCGGTGTCGACTACGCGGTGGCGTTCGAGATGATCTCGATGTGAGCGAGTCCCGCTCACCCGACGGTGACCTCCGTCTCGGGCTGGCCGGCACCGGTCTGGCCGTCACGATGTGGGGCCTGTCCGGCGTCATCATCAAGTGGATCGACATGGAGGCGCTGTCGGTCGGCTTCTGGCGCTTCCTGATCTACGCGGTGATCATGTGCGGCTGGATCACCGCCCGCGGCACACCGCCGACGTGGCGGGTGCTGAGGGCGTCGATGTGGGGCGGGATCTCGCTCGGTATCGACATCGTGTGCTTCTTCACCGCGGTGAAGCTGACGAACATCGTGAACGCGACCACGATCGGCTCGTTGCAGCCACTCGTCGTCGCGGTGTTCGCCGCCAAGCTGTTCGGCGAGCAGATCAAGATGCGCGACATCGGCGCCGCCCTGGTCGCGATCGCAGCCGTCGCCGTGATCGTGTTCGAATCCTCCGGCACGCCCGAGTGGAGCGGTGCCGGTGACCTGTTCGCCGTCGGCGCACTCTTCTCGTGGGCCGCCTACTTCGTGTTCTCGAAGCGATCGGGAGGCGTGATCACGTCGGCCCAGTACACCGCCGGAACCGGCGTCTGGACGACCCTGGTCGCCGGCACGGCGGCGCTGGTGGCCGGGCAGAGCCTGGCGGTGCCGGAACCGTCGAACTGGCTCCCACTGCTGATCCTGATCCTCGGGACCGGCGTCATCGGCCACTCGGTCATGAACTGGTCGCTGACCCAGGTCCCCCTGTGGCTCGGCTCGACGCTCACCCTGCTGATCCCGGTCATGAGCTCGCTGGCGGCCTGGCTGTTCCTCGACGAGTCGCTCACGTGGATCCAGCTCGCCGCGATGGCCGTCGTGATCGGCGCGCTCGCCAGCATCATCCTCGGCCAACGCAAGCCCGAACCCGTCCGAGCCCCCCAAGACGTCACGACGTGACCCCGCACCAGGGGCTCACGACGGTGCCGCTACGCCGTGGTGGAGTGGAGGCCGATCATGTTGCCCTCGGTGTCGCTGACGATCGAGACGAAGCCATGCTCCCCAATCGAGTACTTCGACTGCACGATGGAGCCACCGGCAGCCGCTGCCCGGCTCTCCTCCACTGCGCAGTCCTCGCACGAGAAGTAGACCATCGAGCCGCCGGGACCCGGGCTGGCGTACTCGAGCTCGACGAGTGCGCCGCCTGCGCCGTGGGAGCTGTCGTCGTCGCCGAAGGCCCGCATCTTCACCGTCGGGT
>JAUHYJ010000383.1 GCA_030425785.1 Acidimicrobiia bacterium
GGATGCCGATCCTCGAACGGTTCCTGCACGAGCTTGCGGGCTGCACGACCAGCTGGAGCATGACCTCGGTCATCGAGGAGCAGGTGGCCGCGATCCGGGCCCAGGTCGGTGACGAGCGGGTGATCTGTGGGCTGTCGGGCGGGGTCGACTCGGCGGTCGCCGCTGCACTCGTCCACCGAGCGATCGGCCACCAGCTCACGTGCATCTACGTCGACACCGGGCTGATGCGCAAGGGCGAGTCGGATCAGGTCGTCGAGACGTTCCGCCGCCACCTCGGCATCGAGCTCATCCACGCCGACGAGGGCGAGCGCTTCTTCACCGCCCTCCGAGGGGTCACCGAGCCGGAGGCGAAGCGCAAGACGATCGGCGAGCAGTTCATCCGGGTCTTCGAGCAGTACACCGGCGGTCTCTCCGACGCGAAGTTCCTGGTGCAGGGCACGCTGTACCCCGACCTCATCGAGTCCGGTGGCACCGACGGCACCGCGTCGGTCATCAAGAGCCACCACAACGTCGGCGGCCTGCCCGAGGACATGGAGCTCGAACTGATCGAGCCGCTCCGCGACCTGTTCAAGGACGAGGTGCGTGCGCTCGGCACCGAGCTCGGCCTGCCCGACGAGATGGTGTGGCGTCAGCCGTTCCCGGGGCCGGGTCTCGGCGTGCGGATCATCGGCGAGGTGACCCCGGGCAAGGTCGCCCTGCTGCAGGACGCCGACGCGATCGTCCGCGAGGAGTTGGCGGCGGCCGGGCTCGAACGCGAGATCTGGCAGTCGTACGCCGCCCTGCTGTCCGACGTGCGGTCGGTCGGGGTGATGGGCGACGAGCGGACGTACGGCAACCCGATCGTCATCCGTGCGGTCACGAGCGACGACGCGATGACCGCCGACTGGGCCCGCATCCCGTACGACGTGCTCGAGAAGATGTCACAGCGGATCATCAACGAGGTGTACGGGGTCAACCGGGTCGTCTACGACATCACCTCGAAGCCACCGGGCACGATCGAGTGGGAATGACGTCGCGCGGCCCCGCCCCTGACGGTGTGTGAAATTCGACCGCCTGGCGTCCGCCGCGCCATGATCGCGACATACACTCGTCGCATTCGTCACGTGTTCGTCATCATCTCCAGACCATGAGGCCGAGCTCCACGAACGCTCCGATACCTGTCGCCCCTCCTCGCATGTCCGCTCACCGATCCTCCCGCCGATCCGCCCCTCGATCCTGGCGTCGACTGCTCGCCCGTTCCGCCGTCGTCGTGGCGTCCGTCGTGCTCGTCTCACCGGCGGTGTTCCCCGAGGTCGCGCGTGCCGGCGTCGAGGACGCCCGCCGTGAGGTGCAACGGATCGTCGACGAGCTCGAGCGCCTGCAGAGCCAAGCCGACAAGCTGGCCGAGGACTACGCGGTCGCCGTCGACACCAAGAACCAGCTCGACGACGAGATCGTCGACGCCGAGGCCCGGGTCGCCGCCAAGGAGGCCGAGCTCTCCGAACTCCGCGGTGATCTCGCCGAGGTCGCGATCCGATCGTTCACCGGTTCGGGCACCGACGTGCTCGGCCCGCTGTTCTCGAGCGCGACCGACTACGGCGACCAGCTCCAGAGCGACCAGTACAGCCGGGTTGCGCTGTCGGTCGGCACCAGCACCACCGACGACCTCGACGAACTGATCTCCGACCTGGCCGCCGAGCGCGCCGACCTCCAGGCCAAGCGCGACCAGGCCGACCAGCTGGCGCAGACGATCTCGAGCAACCTCGAACAAACCGAGCAGCTCACCGCGCAGTACGTCCAGGCGCGCGCCGATGCCGAGGCCCGCCTCGGTGCCGAGATCGCGGCCGAGGAAGAGCGCCGGGCGGCGGCCGAGGCCGCTGCTCACGAGGCAGCCGTGGCGGCCGCCCAGGCACAGGCGCAGGCCCAGACCGCCGCCGCGTCCACCGGAGACGGTGGCGGAGGCGGCGGAGGCGGGTCGACGGCCACCGGCGGTTCGACCGGCGGCGCTTCGACCGGCGGCGGTTCGTCCGGTGGCGGCGGCAGTGCCGCGCCCGCACCGGCCCCGGCTGCGCCGGCCAACGTTCCGGCGGTCTCCGGCCTCGCCGGCATCGCCGTCAACGCCGCGATCGGGCAGCAGGGTGTCCCGTACCGGTACGCGACCAGCAACCCGGGCGTGTCGTTCGACTGCTCGGGTCTCACCCACTACGCCTGGGGCCAGGCCGGCGTGTACCTGCCCCGCAACTCGCGGGCCCAGGCCGCTGCCACGCCGCGCATCCCGCAGAGCGCCGTCCAACCGGGCGACCTGATCTTCTACTACTCGCCGATCAGCCACGTCGGGATCTACATCGGTGGCGGCAGCTACATCCACGCCCCGGCGACCGGAGATGTCGTGAAGATCTCGCCGGTGCGGTGGTCCAAGGTCACCGCCATCGGCCGCCCCGGCTGAGCGGCGCCGGTTTCCCCGCTCGCGGCGTTCCGCCTCGCCGCTCTCGATCACCAGATCGAGAGGGCTCGTGCCGCCTTACGAGCGAACGATCCGATCGCCGCTCAGCTTCGCTGGTTCGCGACGTCGTGGTGACTGCATCGGTGGGGCGGGTCGAGTCTGGAGTCGCGGGGGTCGAGTGTGCTCGGGTACCGTCGCCGACGTGCAAGGCATCGATGTCGGACGTGTGACACCCTGGCTGGCCGACCATGTCGACGGGGCGCAGCCGCCGTTCGAGTTCCACCTGATCACGGGCGGTCGGTCGAACCTGACGTTCCGCGTCGTCGACGACGCGGGGAACGCGTTCGTGCTGCGACGGCCGCCGACCGGGCACGTGCTCGCGACCGCGCACGACATGGCGCGTGAGCACCGGATCATCTCGGCCGTCGGGACGACGCCGGTCCCGGTCCCGCGCACGCTCGCGCTGTGCACGGACGAGTCGGTCAACGACGCACCGTTCTACGTGATGGAGTACGTCGACGGCGTCGTGCTCGACGGGCCGGAGCGGGCCGACCTGCTGCCGGTCGAGTTGCGCGAACCGGCCAGCCACCACCTCATCGACGTGCTCGCCGACCTGCACGACGCCGACATCGACGAGATCGGCCTCGGTGACCTGGCGCGCCGCGACGGGTACATCGAACGCCAGCTCAAGCGGTGGTCGACCCAGTGGGAGAAGTCGCGTCAGCGCGACCTCCCGATCGTCGACGACGTCTGGCGTCGACTCTCGGTGCGCATCCCCGAACAGCAGGGGGTGTCGATCGCTCACGGCGACTACCGGTTCGGCAACTGCCTGGTCGACGTCGGAGCCGGGCGGGTGGCGGCGGTGCTCGACTGGGAGCTGTGCACGCTCGGCGACCCGCTCGCCGATCTCGGCTACCTCGGCGTGTACTGGGTCAAGCCCGACGGTGAGGGACGACACAACGACCCGACGAGTGCACCGGGCTTCCCGTCGTACGCATCACTCGTCGAGCGCTATGCGTCCCGTACCGGGCGCGACGTCTCGAACATCGACTACTACGTCGCGTTCTCACACTGGCGGCTCGCCGTCATCAGCGAGGGCGTCTACGCCCGGTTCCTCCATGGTGCGATGGGCGATCAGCACGACCCCGCAGCCCTCGAGATGTTCCGCCAGGCGACCGAGGACCTGGCGGGCACGGCGGCCGCGGCCCTCGACCGCCTGGGGGCCTGACGCAGGTCGAACGACGCCCGAGACCGTCTGACGTTGCTCGACGACTGATACCCCTCTAGGGTATAGGTATGGCGACGCCCGGCTACCACGACGACAAGGCTGCGATCCTGGCGCGGCTGCGGCGGATCGAGGGCCAGGTGCGCGGGCTGCAGCGGATGGTCGACGACGAGTCGTACTGCATCGACGTGCTCACCCAGGTGTCGGCCGTCACCCGCGCGTTGCAGTCCGTCGCGGTCCAGATGATGGACGAGCACCTCCGTCACTGTGTCGCGAACGCGGTGCAGTCGGACGATGCCGAGGAAGCCGATCGCATCCTCGGCGAAGCGATGAAGACGATCGAGAGGCTTGTGAAGTCATGAACACGATCACCCTGTCCGTCCCGGGCATGACCTGCGGCCACTGCGAGGCCGCGGTCAAGCACGAGGTCGGTGCACTGGCGAACGTCGACGATGTGGCCGTCGACCTGGACACCAAGGACGTCACGGTCACCGGCACCGATCTCGACCGAGCCGCGATCGTCGCCGCCATCGACGAGGCCGGCTACGACGTCGCATGACCTTGCATCCGGGGTCAGGCACATCTCGCAAGGTCGCCGAGCGCGGCGACCTGCGCGAGCTCGATCTCGACGTGACCGGGATGACGTGTGCGGCGTGCGCGTCCCGCATCGAGCGCAAGCTCAACAAGCTCGACGG
>JAUHYJ010000384.1 GCA_030425785.1 Acidimicrobiia bacterium
CATCGCCGAGGATCGTGCCCTCGACCGCGAACCAGCCGGCGATGCGGCCGCCGTGGCGGCCGGCGACGACGGCGGCGTGGCGGGTGTACTCGTCCATCTCGTCGGGCGTCTCGGCGCCGACCTCGTCGTGGAACCGCAGCACGTGGATGACCATGACGTCGCCGTCGTCCGCGGTCGGCGGGTGCGGCACGTCGCTCCAGTCGGCCGACGCCGTGCCATCGAGGTCGAGCCCCGTCATGGGCTGCGTGCCCATGACGATCGTCTGCGACATCCCGGCCTCCTTGTGGTGATGGAGTTCCTGGAAGTCGGGGCGCTGCTGCATCTCGATGAAGCTGCGCCGCGTCGGGTACTTCACGATGGCGACACGATCCCACCGCGGCTCGTCGCCGAGCAGCTGGTCGCACACGTCCGCGACGAACACGATCTCGGCCCCGACGGCGGCGAGCGGGCCGGTCGGCGCGTACAGGTCGTCGGCCTCGCGGCCGCTGATCGTCGACTCACGACCGTCGGCGTAGTCGGCCGTCTCGCGGTAGCTCATCAGGTTGACCATCCACACCGGGCCGTCGTCGTCCGGTGGCGTGGTCGCGAGCCGCATGCCGTAGTCGCGGTCGACCTGGCCGTAGCGGGGTGCTGCGCTCATGAGAGTTGCTCCATCATCAGCCGTGCCACCATCGGCCCGGCGTTCTGGTTCTGGCCGGTGACGAGGTTGCCGTCGACGACCCAGTGGTTGGCGAGGATCTCCCGCCGTGCGGTCGCCGACTGGAACACGGCACCGGCGGCACGCAGCTCGCGCTCGGGATGCTGCGGCGTCGCCGTGATGCCGAGCTGGCGGACCTGCTCGTCGGTCACCGCCGTCAGACGACGGCCCTTGACCAGCGGCTCGCCGTCCGGCGTGCGTGCGCGCAGCAGACCGAGCGGGCCGTGACACACGCCGCCGATCACCGCGCCGTGCCCGTTCGCCGCGGTGATCTGGTCGGCGACGGCGTCCGACGTGCCGAGGTCGAACGCCGCGCCCCACCCGCCCGCGAGAAAGACGAGGTCGTAGTCGGCCATGTCGAGCTCGCCGATCGCGAGCGAGTCGGTGAGCTGCGAGCGCAGCATGTCGTCGGCCAGCATCCGATCGTCGTCGGTCGTGCGGATCGCCGGCTTCAGCGACTGCGGATCGACGGGGATCACCCCACCGTTCGGGCTGGCCACGTCGACGATCATCCCGGCGTCGAGGAAGGCGTAGTACGGCACCGTCAGCTCGCTCGCGAAGACACCGGTCGGCTTCCCGACGGCGAGCTGGCCGTGGTTGGTCGCGACGACCAATGCTCGCTTGCCGGCGACGTCGACGTCGACCTGCACCGTGTCGTCGGGGTGCAGGCCGAGCCGCTGGAGCAGCCGGCGGACGGCTCGCGCCGGGCGTGGCACCGACGGTCTCGGTCCGGCGCCGCGGGCCTGCATCCGTGATTGCACGCGCTCGCTCACCCGGCTTCGCACCTGCTGCTGGATCAGTGCACGCGGTGGCAGCAGCGGCACCTTGTCGATCTCGACGATGCGACTCGTCACGTACGGCCAGGGCTGGTTCCGCTCGGGCACGGCGCGGTGTCGCTCGGCCTTCAGCCGGTCGCGCATCAGCTCGTACACGGCGGCGGCGTCGGGGTCGTCCCAGCGGTTCGCCATCTCGACGCCGTCGGCGGTCAGGTCGTAGAGCTCCCACTGGTCGGGGAGCACGTTGGTCCGATACGTCGGCCCACCCAAGCCGTCGCTCGCGAGCTGACGCACGCCCGGCTCGGTCCACGCCGCGGGGTCGTCGAAGGTGCGCACGAGCTTCCAGAGATGTCCGGCCCCGCCCGGGGCATCCGCGTCGTCGACCCGGCACACGATGCCCTCGAAGTTGGTGGCGACGTGGGCGGGCACGTTGATACGCAGCGGGCCGGGCGCGTCCGATGTGCGGCCGTTGGCTCGGGCGACGCCGCTCGCGCCGGTGTCGCCCTCTGGCATGTTGTCGCGGGTCATCACGTAGACGACCCGCTCGTGATCTGCGTCGGCACCGTCGATCACCGGCATCAGGCTCGAGCCCGGCAAGGGGTGGACCTCGCTGAAGTCGGCACGCAACGTCTCCGCCGTCTCGGTCTCGTCGATCGAGGCGGCGGCGAGCAGGGTGGGGACGAGGTCGACGTGCGACGTCGGGGCGTCGACGTGTCGGCCCCTCGTCGCCCCACTGCCGACGCGGGCGATCGAGAACGGCACCCTGGTCGACTCGTCGTAGAGCTGGAACCACTTCTGGTGCAGCCCGCCGTGTGAACCGAGCAGCTCGCCGTGGTCGGCGGTGCGCACGATCACGGCGTCGCCGCCGGACGCCTCGACGCCACCGGTGACCGCGCGGCGGACCCGGTCGAGCGGGCCGTCGACGGTCGCGTGCAGCCGGTAGTAGAGGTTGCGGTACTCCTGGTGGTGCTCCTGGTACACCGGGGCGACGGCGCCGGCGGGCCCGTAGCACGACGGGTACGCCGCCCGGTACGCGACGTGCGCCGCGGGCTTGGTGCGCAGATCCTCGAAGTCGGACGGCGAGAACGGCACGTCGGGCACCTGCACACCGTCGAGCTCGGCCGGCATGCCGCGTCGCTTCCAGAGTGGGAACAGCACGATGTCGTGGGGGTTCACGAAGCTCGCCACGAGCAGGAACGGACGCATCGCGTCCGCGTCGCCGGCGCGCCGGCGCGCGTACCGGTCGTCGAGCCAGGCGACGACCCGATCGGCGATCAATGGGTCGCGGACGAGGCCGCAGTTGGCGAACAGCCCGCCATGTGGCTCGGGGCCGACCCAGCCCGAGAAGCCGTACGGCGCGAGCGGGTCCGCGTCGAGGTAGCGCTGCACGTTCTCCGCGAGCACCTTCCCGGACGCCGTGTTGGTCGGCAGCGGTTCACTGCGACCATCTTCACCGGCGTCGCCGTGGAGGTCGGCGTGGCTGATGTGCCACTTGCCGTCGTAGTGCGTGTCGTAGCCGGCGGCGCGGAACCAGTTGCCGAGCGTCGGCACCTCGTGGGGCCGCATCCACCGCATGCGCGAGTCGTCGGCCATCTTGCCGAGCCCGTCCGTCTGGGTCACCCCGTGCACGTCCGGGTACTGCCCGGTGAACATCGTCGGACGGCTCGGCACGCACGCCAGCGAACCCGTGTAGTGGCGGTCGAACGTGACGGCGTGTTCGTCGAACCAGCGGGCACCGTCGAGCGTGCGCCGCCACTCGCGCAGCTCGTCGGATTCGTACGGGGGCGCGGCGCGCTCCTCGTCGGTCATGATCACGATCACGTCGGGCCGCGTATCGAACGCGTCAGCCATGGGAGTCCTCCTGCTCGACGGTGCTCGCCAACCCGGTGAGCATGAAGTCCGACGCCATGGACATCCGCTCGTGCACCTTCTTGGCGATGACGAGCTTGACCGGGTTCCGTCCGGTGGCGATCTCGGTCGTGAGGGTCACGTGGCAGCCGCCCGCGGTCGGCTCGATCCGCCAGGTGTTGCGGGCCGTGCCGACCATGGGCGGCAGCCCCTCGATGTCGTAGGCGAGCGTGTGCGGCGGTTCCCACGTCGTGACCCGTTCGACCAGCGTCTGCCGGCCGATCTGGATGCGGCGGACGGTGCCGACGCCCTCGGTCTGCTCGGACAGCAGGCACGAGTGCTGGATCATCGGCACCCACATGTCGATCTCGCCGAACTGGGCGAGGACGTGCCACACCTCGTCGGGGGTCGCCGCCACGCTGCGGGAGCGTTCGACGCTGCTCACAGGTCGATCCCGGGGTGATGGCGGCCGGCGGGCATCCACTTGTCGCCCGCGGTGGCGTCGATGCGGCCGATCAGCACGTCGCCGACCGACTCGACGAGTGCGACGAACCGATCGGTGACGTCGGCGCCGCAGTGTTGCCACGCCGCTGCCGTGAGGTCGTCGAGGCGGTCTTCGAGCTCCTGGCGATGGGCGATGCCCGCCTCGGTCACGACACCGTCGGCGGCGTACCCGCGGCGTTCGAGCCCCGCGTACGCCTCGGTCAGCGCGGCGTCGTCCGCGCCGCGGCTGCGGGGCAGCCAGTCCTCGCCGTAGCTGCGCCACGCCCCGTCGAGCACGCCGGCCTCGGTGCCGGTCAACCCGTCGGCGATCTGGATCGCCCAGTGCGTGTCCCCGCGCCACTCGCGGATGCAGTTGACGGCCAACCACGCGTCGAGCAGCGGTTCGTCGGGACGGCGATGGCGGAGCTGGGCGGCGAACATCGGGCGGCCCGACAACGGCAGCGAGTCGGCCGCGTCCCACAGTGCGCCCGACATCGACGCCAGCTCGTCGCAGATGCCGGGCACGTAGTCGCGCAAC
>JAUHYJ010000385.1 GCA_030425785.1 Acidimicrobiia bacterium
CTTCAACCGGCCGGGGTTCGACGGCGGCGCCGGGTGTGCGCTCCACATCGCCGCCGAGGCCGCGGGCGAACGTCCGATCGACTGGAAGCCCAACGTGTGCTGGCAGCTCCCGATCCGACTCGAGCACCTCACCGACGACCACGGCCACGTCATCTCGCGACTTCGCGAATGGAAGCGGCGCGACTGGGGCGACGGCGGTGCCGACTTCGCCTGGTGGTGCACCGAGGCGCCCGAGGCCTTCAGCGGGGACGCACCGGTGTATCGGAGCGCGCGCGACGAGATCGTCGAACTGGTCGGTGCGGCGATCTACGACCGGATGGTCGAGCTCATCGAGCGGGCGGAGTGGGTTCCGCTCCCCCACCCGGTGGTGCGAGATGTGCGGGGACGCGCCGGGTGACCGGCGCCGGCGTCAGTCGTCGAGCTCGTCGTCCTCGTCGAAGGTGACGCCGTACTTCTCCGCCAACGCGGCGTACTCGTCCTCTTCGTCGTCGGGCTCGCGCGAACGCTCACCCATGCCGAGGTCGAACGCCCCCGGACCAGACTGCTTCAACTTGCGCGCTTCTTCGAAGCGGCGATGACGACCCTTCTTCACAGCAGGGCTCCCACAAACACTAGAGAGTTGACATTGCGCGCCACTCTACCGCCGCACCCCTGCTCGCGGGCGCTTTCGGGCGGATCGGCCCGAACCGGCGCCCCCGCGGCCCGCGGCACGTGGCCCCCGACCCGATCCCGTGGCACGATGAGCCGATGCAGCGCACGATCGCCGTGTTGAACCAGAAGGGCGGGGTCGGCAAGACCACCACCACGCTCGGGTTGGCCTCGGCGGCGGCCGACGCAGGGCGGCGCGTCCTGGTGGTCGACCTCGATCCTCAGGCGGCCAGTTCGTGGGTCCTCGGCATCGAGCCCGGCACCGGTTCGGTCGCCGATCCCCTCCTCGAGGGCAGCAAGCGAGCCGGTCCGCACCTCCAACGATCGACGTGGTCGGACCTGATCGACGTGCTGCCGGGCAGCCCGGCGCTCCAGGAGCTCGAGGGCGGCACCTCCAAGCGCCTCCGCAAGCTGATCGGGTCGGTCTCGGACGGCTACGAGGCGGTCCTGATCGACTGCCCGCCGTCGCTCGGCAACCTGACCCGATCGGCACTGATCGCGGCGCGCCACGCGCTCGTCGTGGTCGAGCCGTCGTCGCTCGGCCTGCGCGGCATCGGCGGCGTCGCCGACGTCATCGACGACGTGTGGGAGTCGTCGAACCCCGATCTCGAGCTCGGCGGCGTGATCCTGAACCGTGTCCCGGCGGTGTCGCGGGAGGCCGAGCGTCGCATCGACGAGCTCGCCCGGATCGTGTCCCGGCAGGCGATCTGGCAGCCGTCGATCCCGCAGCGGGTCATCTTCAACGAGGCGGTCGGTGCCCGCCGGCCGATCCACTCGTACGGCAGCCGGGCCACCGAGCCGATCGAGGTGTTCGACCGCCTGTGGCGCCGCGTACGCGGGCTCGTCAACCGCTGATCGGCACGAGCCGGAGCCCGCCGCCGCGCACGAACGTCAGCCCCGCCTCGCCACTCAGCAGCCGCCCGATCCCTTCGCCGAGCAGCTCGTTGCGCCAGCCGTGCGAGAGCCGTGCGGCAGGATCACCCGACAGGAAGGCGATCAGGTCGGCGCGCGTCGCCAGCATCGCGGTGTCGATGCGTTCGGTCTTCGCGACCTGGCTCACCCACG
This sequence comes from Acidimicrobiia bacterium, assembly GCA_030425785.1. Taxonomy (GTDB): domain Bacteria; phylum Actinomycetota; class Acidimicrobiia; order Acidimicrobiales; family Ilumatobacteraceae; genus Ilumatobacter. The sequence continues at coordinate 1,714 of JAUHYJ010000385.1, forward strand.
CCGACACGAGCGTCACGGCCGGTCGCAGCTCGCGATCGAGGTCGTCACCACCGGCGACCGCCGCGGGCGGCTCGGCCGCCTTGCCCTCGGCGACCGCCGCGAGCAGCTGGTCGGCGATCTTGCCGCGGGTGAAGCGATCGTCGACGCCACGCGCCTGACCGAGCTCTTTCGCACTCGACGGCTGACGCTGGGCGATGCCGAGCACGGCCAGATCCGGCAGCACCTGGCGGACGGGGACGTTGCGCTCCATCGCGACGCGCTCACGCCACGCCGCGATGGCCTGCGCGACCGCTCGCGGCTTGGGCCGCAGCCCACGGACGTCCTTGAGCCGCATCCAGGCGGTCGACGGATCGAAGCCGCTGACGGGACGCGCCGCCAGCTCGGCGCACGCCTCGGCGGCCCACCCGCTGCGGCCGAGATCGTCCAGTTGCGCTGCGAGCCGGTCGTGCAGGTCGAGCAGATAGGCGACGTCGGACGCCGCGTACTGGCGCTGGGCGTCGGTGAGCGGGCGGCGCAACCAGTCGGTGAGGCGGTCGCCCTTCGGCGGGTTGATCGACAGCTCGCCGTTCAGCAGCGACACCAGCGAGGGTGTGCCGTACCCGACGAATCCCGCCGCGATCTGGGTGTCGAAGAAGTGTCGGGGTACGACGCCGACCGCGTGCGTGAGGACGTCGAGATCCTGCTGCGCGGCGTGGAACACGGCCACGGCGTCCGACTCGAACAGGCGTCGCAGGGCGGTGATGTCGACGTCGAGCGGGTCGATCAGTGCGATGCGGCCGTCACCCCAGCCGAGCTGGACGAGTGCGAGCGCCGGGAAGTACGTGCGCTCGCGGTGGAACTCGGTGTCGATGGCGTAGCGGGGCTCGGCGGCGACCTCGTCGATCAGGGACGCGAGCGCGGCGTCATCGTCGACCCAGACGTGGCGGAGGTCGTCGGTCACGAATCGCTGTCGACGTCGCGGCCGGAGGCGACCCACGCCATGGTGCCGCCGGCGACGTTGATCGCCTCGACGCCCTGCTCGGCCAGGAACTCGCACGCCTGCATGCTGCGGCCGCCCGACCGACAGATCACATAGGCGGGTCCGTCGCCGCGGAACTCGTCGACCCTGGTCGGCACCGTGCCGAGCGGGATCAGCACACCACCGGGCACGCGCTGGTCCGCGTACTCGTCGGGTTCGCGCACGTCGTACAACCGAACGCCGTCGGCCAGCTTCGCCGCCAACTCGTCCACCGTCACTTCCTGGATTGCCATACGCCTCGGACACTACCCGGCGAACCCGGCACCCTTCACAGGTCGCCGGGCACGTTGACGTTCCGCACGGCGGCCGGTGCGATCTCGACCGGCCGGGCTTCGATCGCGCCGAGCGCGTCGCGCAACGAGGTCGCCCCGCCCGCGAGCGCGGCGTCCCAGGCGCGTCGTGCGGCCGAAGGGAGGTAGACGACGAGGTGGTGCCGGCCGTCCACGGTGGCGACGCTCGGCCGCCCGGCGGCTCGTCCGGCCGCGATCAGCGCCTCGACCGACGCCGCGTCGAGGTCGGGAAGGTCACAGGCCGCGACGACCGTCGCCCCGGTGTGGCGGGCGAGCACGTCGGCGATGGCCACGACGGGCCCGGCACCCGGCGTGGAGTCGGGGTGCACCGCGAGCCCGAGGACCGCCAGCGCGGCGACGTCGCCGCCCTGGACCTCGACGTCGGTGCAACCGCCTCCGGCGAGCGCGTTGGCGACACGGGTCGCGAGCGCGACACCGTCGAGCTCGAGCGTGGCCTTGTCGCGCCCCATCCGCCGGCTCGCTCCCCCGGCGAGCACGACGCCGACGACACTCGCGGCGCCGGAGGGTTCCGGCATCACGACGTCGGGCCGGCCATCGCCTCGATCTCGTCCTGTGGCACGCCGTTGCGATCGAGTTGGAGCAGGAACTGCGCGGTGCGGTCGGCCTCGTCGTCGTCACCGATCGCACGCGAGACGGCGTGCAACCCGAGCAGCGCTCGCAGGAACCCGCGGTTCGTCGGTTCGGACCACGGCACGTCACCCGAGCCGCGCCAGCCGTTGCCGCGCAGCGCGTCGAGGCCACGGTGGTAGCCGACCCGATAGCAGGCGTACCGGATCGTCAGGTCGTCCTCGAGCAGCCGGACGCTGACCGAGCCATCCGCGTAAGCCTTGGCGGCTTGGAGCTTGACGTTGTAGGTCGTCGCCCCCCCGGTCCCGAACACGTAGGCAATCTTCCATCCGGTCGCCGCCTCCTCGTTCGTCCACAACGCCGGCGTGAACGTCGCTCCGCTTGAGCCGGTGGCGGTCTTCGACCACCGCCGCAGGCCGCTGCCGTTGTCGTAGGTGACCACGTCGCCCATCGTGTAGGCGGTCGACGCCTCCCACGCGGGGAAGTCGCCGGACACCATCATAAAGTCGCCGCCGGCGTCCACGGTGTAGCCGTCCACGTTGGCGGCCGTCGCCGGGTCGCTGGCCAGCTGGCGACACACCTGCTTGCCGCGCCCGTCCGGCAGCATCAGGTCCAGCAGGACCAGGTCGTAGCCGGTGCTGCGCTGGGCGTCGCCCGCCGCGTCCAGCCGCTGCACCCAGTCCACCGATTGCCCGTCGGCGGCGATCTGGTCGCGTATCGCGG
>JAUHYJ010000386.1 GCA_030425785.1 Acidimicrobiia bacterium
CCGCAAGGGGTCGGTCATCGGCGACTCGGTACTGCGCCAGCCACCTCCGCACGTGCTGCCGGAGTTCACCAGCTGGCGTGACGAGCAGCGGGCGTGGCGCGAAGGCGTGGCGTTCTACGACCAGTCGTTCCACATGACGACCACGTTCCTCCGCGGTGCCGACGCGGTGAAGATGCTGTCGGGCCTCGCGGTCAACAGCTTCGACACGTTCGGCCCCGGCCGCACCCGGCACATGGTGATGTGCAGTCCCGACGGCAAGCTGATGCACGACGGCATCCTCGTCGGCACGGGCGAGAACGAGGTGGCGCTCGTCGGGCGCCAGGCCGGCCACAACTACGTCCGGTACCACGCCCGCAACGGCGGCTGGGACATCGAGGTGGAAGAAGACGAGATCTTCTCGCACCACTCGGACGCCCATCGTGCGTACTGGCGCTACCAGCTCGAAGGCCCCGACGCGCCGGCGATGATCGAGGAGCTGACGGGCGGACCACTGCCCGAGGCTCCGAAGCTGCACGTCCTCGACGTCACGATCGCCGGCAAGCCGGCCAAGGCGCTGCGCCACACGATGGCCGGCGGCGCCGGCGCGGAGTTCTGGGGCCCCTGGGAGGACGGCCCGGCCGTGAAGGAGGCGATCTTCGCTGCGGGCGAGAAGTACGAGATGCGCCGGGTCGGATCGATGGCGTACTTCACGAACGCACTCGAGCTCGGTTGGATCCCCCGCCCGATGCCGGCGATCTACAGCCACGCCGATCTGCGTCCCTTCCGCGAGTGGCTGCCCGAGACGGCCGACGAGGTCAAGTGGGCCCTGGGCGGCAGCTACAACTCCCCGAACATCGAGGACTACTACGTCACGCCGTGGGAGATCGGCTACGGCAACGTCGTCAAGTTCAACAAGGACTACGTCGGCAAGGAAGCCCTCGAGGCGACCAAGGACGACGACCATCGCAAGAAGGTCACCCTCGTCTGGGACCCGGCTGACGTGGCGAAGGTCGTCGAGTCGTACCTCTCCCCCGACGAGTTGCCGCCGCTGTACATCCAGTGGCCCCGTGCGACGTACTCGACCTGGCAGTTCGACCAGGTGCTCGACCAGCAGGACAACCCGGTCGGCATGTCGACCTACTGCGGCTGCATCTGGAACGAGCGCGCGTTCCTGTCGCTCGCGATCGTCGACCCGTCGATGGCCGAGCCGGGCACCCGGGTGAAGCTGATCTGGGGCGAGCCCGATGGCGGTGCCAAGAGCATCGGCCTCGAACCGCACCGCCAGGTCGAGATCAACGCCACGGTCGCACGCGCCCCGATCGGCGAACAGTTCTACCGCTGACGTCACCGAGTGGCGTGAAACGAAGGGGGCTGGACCCCCTTCGTTCCAGCATGATGGGCGGGTGCCGTTTCCCGCTGACCTGGTGCCGCCCGATCGCCTGATCGCCGACGACTACGTGCTCAGGCCGATCACGGTCGCCGACGCCCAACTCGATCACGAGGCGGTGATGGCCTCGCGGGAACTGCTGCGGCGGTGGGAGCAGAGCACGTGGCCCGAGGACGACTTCACCGTCGACGACAACCGCGCCGACATGGAGCTGATGGAGCGCCGCCACGCGGACGGATACGCCTTCGGGTACACGATGCTGACACCCGACGAGTTCGAGTGCCTCGGCTGCGTGTACGTGTTCCCGCACGACGCGAAGTTCCTGGCCGCTGCCGACATCGCAGCGCTCGGGGAGCGGCGGTGGGACGAGATCGGTGCGGCGGTCCTGTTCTGGGTCCGCGCCGACCGGCTCGACGGCGGGCTCGACGATCGCCTGCTGGCCGATCTCCGCCGCTGGTTTGCCGACGCGTGGGCCGTCGCACCGGTGGTGTTCATGACGAGCGAGCTGTTCACGGAGCAGGTCGCGCTGCTCGAGTCGTCCGGTCTGCGTCGTTGTTTCACGATCGCGGAGCCGGGCAAGCCTGGGCTCGGGGTCGCATTCGCCGACGCGCCGCCCGATCGGTCACACTCGACCATGTAGATCGAACTGGAGGGGCCCGTGCACATCCGAGGACTGGGGTACGTCGTGCTCGACGTCGCCGACGTCGGCGCGTGGGGCGCCTACCTGCGGCGCTTCGGTGCCATGGTCGTCGAGCAGGACGATCGCCTCCGCATGCGCATCGACGAACGACCGTTCCGTGTCGAGGCGCGCGCCACCGACGGAGCCGAGGGGCTCGTCGCGGCCGGTTGGGAACTCGCCGACGCGGCTGCCCTCGACGTCGCCGCGGACGAGCTGGCGGCTGCCGGGCACTCGGTCGAGGTGGCGACCCGAGACGAGTGCGCCGACCGGCGTGTCGGCGGACTGATCCGAACGGCCGACCCGGCCGGCTTCGGGCTCGAGCTGTTCCACGGCCCGATCCTCGATCACGAACCCCTCGTCTCTCCGACGGGGAGCAGCGGCTTCGTGACCGGCGATCAGGGCATGGGCCACATCGTCCTCGGGGCGCCCGAGCACGGGGACTGCGTCGCGTTCTACGTGGACGTCCTCGGGTTCCGCGTCAGCGATGTCTGGCGACCGGACGGCAGCGACGTGGTGTTCCTGCACTGCAACTCGCGACATCACAGCGTCGCCCTCGCCCCAGCGAGCGGACGCTCGCTCTACCACTTCATGCTCGAGGCACGCACCCTCGACGACGTCGGGTACGCACTCGACCGGCAGATCGACGCCGGCACGACGATCATGGCCGGGCTCGGCAAGCACACCAACGACCACATGGTCTCGTTCTACAGCCGCACGCCATCGGGCTTCGAGGTCGAGTTCGGGTGCGGCGGCCGGCAGATCGACGATGCGACCTGGACGGTCACCGAGATCACCAAGCCGAGCTTCTGGGGCCACCGTCCCCCGCCCGGCTGACGAGATCGCCCGATGCCGCCCGGCGACACCGCAGTCTGACGACTCGCCGGTCAGTTCTCCTCGACGGCGACCCGACGCGAGCGTGCCGAGCGGCGCGGCGCACCCGACGCCGGCGGTCGCGTCGGCCCGGGCGTCGCCTCGTCGACCGAACGTGCGCCGTGGCAGTGCTTGACCTTCCTGCCGCTGCCGCACGGGCACTGCCCGTTGCGGCCGACATCGGCGACCGCGCGGTCGAACGCGAGTTGCTCCTCGGCGAGGACCTCCATCACCTCGTCTGCGTAGCGGCCCGATCTCATGATGCCGATCATGGTGCGCATCGGATGATCGATGTGGTGGAAGAAGTCGCGAAAGCCCTCGCAGAGGTAGTTGAGGCCCGGCTCACCGTCGGGCGTCTCGACGAAGCGGTTCTTCGGGCACTCACCGTGACAGGCGAACCGGACGTCGCAGTCGAGGCAGTACTGCGGGAGCGCGTCCCGCTTCGCCATCCCGAACTCGTGTTGCCGCGGCGCACCGACGAGTTCGGCGATGGTGGCATCGGCGATGTTCCCCATGCGATAGGCCGGATCGACGAAGTGGTCGCACGAGAACAGGTCGCCGTTGTGCTCGAGGGCGACGCCAGTGCCGCACGTCTCGTTGAACACACACATGCCGGAGTTGTCGAAGCCTGCCCAGTTGCGGGCGGCGGCCTCGAAGGTCTGGACGAACACCGATCCGACGTCGTGGTGGACCCACTCGTCGAAGATCGTCGTGAGGAACCGCCCGAACTGGTCAGGGCGCACGGACCGGTCCGAGACGTGTGTCCCGTGGAGATCGGCCGGCTCGCCGTCTCCATCGACGCGCTCGACGACCGGGATGAACTGCATCCACTCGGTGCCGACGTCGTCGCGGAGGAATCGGTACACCTTCAGGGGGTGGTCGGCGTTGACCCGGTTGACGGTCGTGAGCACGTTGTACTCGACGCCGTGGCGTTGCAGCAGCCGCAGCCCTCGCATCACCTTGTCGAACGTGCCACCACCGCGTTTGTCGACCCGGTAGGCGTCGTGGAGGTCGCTGGGCCCGTCGATGCTGATCCCGACCAGGAACTCGTGCCCGGCGAGGAACTCGCACCACTCGTCGTCGAGCAGGGTCCCGTTGGTCTGCATCGTGTGCAGGAACTGCATGCCCGGCCGGCGGTGGCGCTCGGCGATCTCGACCGCACGTCGGTAGAAGTCGACGCCCATCAGGGTCGGCTCGCCGCCCTGCCAGGCGATCGTCACGTGCGGCGACTCGTGGGCGTCGATCAACTGCACGATGTAGCGCTCGAGCAGTTCGTCGGACATCCGGAAGCGATCGCCGGGGTACAGCGACTCCTTGTCGAGGAAGAAGCAGTACGCGCACCCGAGATTGCAGATCGCGCCGGTCGGCTTCGCCAGCACGTGCACGGCCTGGGGTGACCACGCGCGCTCGGCCGGT
>JAUHYJ010000387.1 GCA_030425785.1 Acidimicrobiia bacterium
CGCGCGGTCGACGAGCTCGCGGGTGCGATCGACGTCGTCACGCAGCGCGGGATCCGAGGCCTCGAAGCGGTCGAGCAACCGAGCCGTGCCCTCGAGCGCGACCTCGAGGCCGGCGAGCTCCTGGCGTGCCGTCGCGGCCGCGTCACCGGGATCTGCCTCGACCTGGGTCGCGAGGCCGGCGAAGCGCTCGCTGTACTCCTCGGTCGTGCGCAGTTCGGCCTGGGCGCTGGTCACGATCGTCTCGAGGACGGTCGCGTTGACCTCCTGCACGGCGAGCTGGGCGGCCACGTCGACGGCCCGGGCCTGGAACGGATCGATCTCGGAGTGCATGACCTGGATCTCGGCCCGCTCGCCGGCGAGGACCGATTCGAGCGGCCGCTCGGGGAAGGCGACGACCACGTCGACCTCACCGCTGCGCAACATCGCCATCGCGTCGGGCAGCGACTCGATCATGCCGCGCGAGTCGAGCATGTTCTCGAGGTCGTCCTCGTAGGTCTCGAGCACGGTCGCGTAGATCGAGTCGGCCGAGCCGACGAACACCGCGCTGCGCTCGAACGAGTCGTTGCCGTAGCCCATGCCGAGCCCGATCAGCAGGGCGAAGGGACCGAGGACGAGCAGTGCGATCAGTCGTGGCTGGCGGAGGATCTCGACGATCTCCTTCCGCACGAACGCGAACGACCGGATGACGAGCGCCCAGGCGGGCCGCACCGCGGCGATCTCGCCGAACAGGGCGTCCGACCGTGGCGACGCGACCGTCTCCCCCGCATCGCCGCCCGGGTCGGGCGGCGGCGTGTCGCCGGTCGCCGGGTCGGACGTCGGCGGGTCACCGGTCGGCGGGTCGGCTGCCGGGTCGGACGTCGGCGGGTCGAAGGGCGTCGTGTCGGGGGTCGTCGTCACGGCGCGACCTCCGCGAGCTCGGGCGCCGCCGGATCGGACGCCGTGGGCTCGTCGGGTCGTCGGTGACGTTGCACCACGCGGACGAAGGCCTCGTCGTAGTCGACGACGTGTTCGTCGACCGCGGTGGTGGTCACACCGAGCCGTTCGAGCACCGCCTGCGCGGGCTCGACGCATCCGTCGACATCGTCGACGACCACGCGAACGGTCGACGGGCCGGCCCGCTCGACGTCGCCGAGCACGAACGGTTCCGCGGCGAGCGCCTCGAGCTCGCGGTCGGTGAGCGGTCGCTCGGTGACGATGTCGAGGACCTCGCCGTCGAACGCAGCGCGGCGCAGGTTCTGCGGCGTGTCGAGCATCAGCAGCTCACCGTCGGACAGCAGCCCGACGAGATCGCACTGGCCCGCTTCACCGACGTACTGCGTCGTCACGACGATCGACGCGCCCCGCTCGGCCGCGTCCCGGAAGCGTTGCCACAGCTTCTCCCGCAGGATCGGGTCGATGCCCGCCGTCGGTTCGTCGAGGAAGACGACTTCGGGGTCGTGGACGAACGCCGCTGCGAGCGCGAGCCGCCGCTGCATCCCGCCCGACGCCTGCGACACCCGCTTCGATCGATGCTCGGTCAGCTCGACCCAGTCGAGCAGCTGGTCGAGCCGTCGGCGTCGGCGAAACGGGAGTCCGTACATCGACGCGTGAAAACTCAGGTTCTCGTCGAGCGACAACTCGGGGAACAACGCCGGCGCTTGCGGCAGGTAGCCGATCCGGGCCCGGTCGGCGGCCGAGAGCTCCGTCGACGGCACGCCGAACACCTCGGCCGAGCCGTCAGAGGGCGCCAGCAGACCGGCGAGCAGCCGAACCGTGGTCGTCTTGCCCGACCCGCTCGGCCCGATCAGGCCGACGATCGTGCCCGGCTCGATCTCGAGGTCGAGCGGTGCGATGACCTGTCGGTCGTCGAACCGCTTCGCCAATCGCTCGGCGTGGACGTGTCGAGATGTCATGGGAGTGGCCTTTCACGGGAATCGGCGCCTGGGTGGACTGACCCGGCAGGCGGCGACGTACCCGAGTCCGCCACGACCGAAACCGATCGACCGAAACCGCACGTCCGACATCCGGACGAGCTGCGTGGCCTCCTCCGTCGCGTCTCCACGTGCCTGGAGTCGGACCTCGATGCGTCGCGTTTGGGGGCGAGCACCCGCGGGTACGCCGCCGTCCATGGCCGCGCACGACCCGGGCGACATCCCCGGCAACGACGACGACCACGGCGACCGCCCCCGAACCGACGTCGACGATCACATCGGCATCGATCTCGACACCGGCGCACCGGACATCGCGGTGAGCCGGCGAGTCGTGATCCGTCGCCGGACCGCGACCGCGATGCGGGCCGCGGCGGCGCTGATCGGCGTCGGCGCCATCGTCTTCCTCTGGCTCGACGACCACTACGGCTGGCTCGACTACCGGCCCGGCGGGACGGCGTTCTTCACCTACGTCCGCCCGATCGCCTACGTCCTGGTCATCATGGGCGGCCTGCTCGCGATCAAGTGGGAGATCGTCGGCGCGGTCGTCGGTGCCTTCGCGGCCACGGCGATCGGCGCCTTCGCCGTCAACCAGCTCATCGGAGTCCACGCTGCGCTCGTCATCGCCCTCCTCGCCGTCCCCGCGCTGCTGTGGCTGGTGGCCGACGCGCTCGATTGGTCGCGACACCAGGTGGTCGCCGGCGTCACCACCGTCGCGGTCGCCGCCGCGATCGGTGCAGGCGCCGGCGAGTACGTCTACGAGTCGTTCTACGGCCCGACCCATCCCGAGTCGGAGACCGAGGCGCTCGAGCCGTCGCTCGTGCGGTGGGTCTGGTCGGGCGGGGTCACGAGCGACCGCGCTCGCGTGCAGACCCGGCTCGAGGACGACGACGCCCGGGCACGGCTGTTCGTGACCGAGACGGGACGTTGGGACGACGCGACGATCGTCGAACCCGACGAACGGGATGGTCCCCTCGTCGGCTTCACGGCGACCGGGCTGCGCGCCGACACCGACCACCACTACGCGGTCGAGGTCGACGGCGATCTCGACCTCGTCCGGACCGGGCGCTTCCACACCTTCCCGACCGGACCGGCCTCGTTCACGTTCACCGTCGGCGCGTGCGCGCGCGTCGGCTCGAACGGCGCCGTGTTCGACGCGATCCGCGCCGAGGACCCGCTGTTCCACCTCATCGCCGGCGACTTCCACTACGGGGACATCCCCGACAACGAGCGCGAGCGCTACGACGAGGTGCTCGACCTCACCCTGCGTCAACCCGCCCAGGCCGCCCTCTACCGCAGCACACCGATCGCCTACATCTGGGACGACCACGACTACGGGGTCAACGACGCCACGGCGTCGTCGGCGAGCCGGCTCGCGGCACTCAGCGCCTACCGGGCCAACGTCCCGTCGTACGATCTGGCCGGCGACGAGAGCCCGATCTACCAGCGGTTCGACGTCGGTCGGGTCCGGTTCCTGCTGACCGACGCACGGTCGGGTCGGGTGCCCGGCGAGACGATGCTGGGCGGCGAGCAGCTCGCGTGGTTCCTCGACGAGCTCGTCCGCGCCGCGGACGAGCAGGCGTTCGTGATCTGGCTCAACCCGGTGCCGTGGGTCGCCGAGGCGAGCCAGGACGCCGACGACTGGGGCGGCTTCGCCGACGAACGTCGCGCGATCGCCGACACGATCGCGGCGAACGACATCGACCAACTGCTGATGGTGAGCGGTGACGCGCACATGGTGGCGATCGACGACGGGTCGAACACCGACTACGCGGCCGATGGCGGTGCGGCGTTCCCCCTGCTCCATGCGGCCGCACTCGACCGCCCCGGGAGCACCAAGGGTGGGCCCTACAGCCACGGTGAGCTCGCCGGCTCCGGCCAGTACGGCGTCGTGCACGTCGTCGACGACGGCGCGACCATCACGGTCGAACTGCGGGCGAAACGCTACGACGGTGAGGTGCTGTTGAGCTACGAGTTCGAGGTGGGATCGGCGGGTTGATCGGCGGATGAACGCGCATGGCGCGCTCCCGAGCACGTGACGCGCGCCCAATCTTGCGCGAGACTGTGATCGCGCACGTGTGCGCGGCACAATGCGTGCCTGGGCGGTCCGCCAACCGTCTCATGCAACCATGAGCAACATGAGGACCATCGAAGGGCTGACACGACCATGAAGAGACTCCTGACCACAGTGTGCGCGATCGCGGTGATCGCGTTCGCACCCGGCGCCGCCTCGGCCCAGAGTTCGAGCGACCCGGCGATCTCGCTCGTGCACGGCATCCCGGGCGTCACCGTCGACATCGTCGTCGACGGCAGCGTCGTGATCGACGACGTCGAGTTCGACACGATCGTCGACATCAGCTCGTTCGCGGGCCAGACCCTCACCGACCTCGAGGTCGTCGACGTGGCCACCGACACGGCGG